>JBGPHF010000092.1:0-6481 GCA_041484215.1 Nitrospirota bacterium | reverse complement strand
TTCTCGTATGAAGGGAAACAGAATTACGATCATTCCGCGGTCCTCGGTCCAATCTACCAAGATAAAATCAGGCGCTCCGGGGCCGATTTCCAGTGGCAGACGGATTCAACGCCTCACCTGGTCGAAGCAGTTGCCGTGTATATGTCCGCCAAAGACACGGGCGCGTGGGACGGGGCGAGCGGATTTTCCGATGTAAAATTTACCGGTTATTACGCCGAGCTTTCGTATTTTTATAACAGGAAGTACGGCGTCACCGTGGGCCATGATGCTGTTAAATCCGCTCAGGACGAAAGTCTCGACAAAAAAGGACCGACGTTTAACCTTGCTTATTTGCCCTGGCTGAACACCAAAATTGCGCTCGAATACAGCGTGTTTCATTTAGCCGACGGGGTAAAAGAACGGGACACGAACCTGCTCGTACGCTTGAATTTCTAGATCGCGATGCGGCCCGGACAATACGGCGCTTTCTGTTTTTAATTGCATCACCGCCGATTTTACCCTACAATCAGCTCATTAACGGGAGTATCCCGGTTTTCAAAAAAAGAAAGAGGTAATCCATGTCAACCTATACCGTGGCGATCACCGGTGCGAGCGGCGCGCCCTACGCGATCAGGCTGCTCCAGGCGCTGGTCCAGGGCGGGCATTCGATCTCCTGTTCGATCTCCGGGGAGGGGTTGTCGATTATGGGCGACGAAGCGGGGCTGAGGCTCAAAGGGTCGGAGACCGACATCCAATCCGCGCTTGCAAGCCATCTTGAGGCGAAGGAAGGCCTGTTCCAGTACTTCGATGAAGACAACCTGTATGCGCCGATTGCGAGCGGTTCCCGCAAGGTGGACGCTATGATCGTGATTCCCTGCTCGATGAAGACGCTTTCGGCCGTCGCTCACGGCTACGCGTCGACCTTGATCGAGCGGGCGGCCGATGTGACGCTCAAGGAAAAGCGCAAACTCATCATTGTCCCGCGCGAGACGCCGCTCTCGGCCGTCCATCTCCAGAATATGCTCACACTCGCCCAGCTCGGGTGTCATATCATTCCCGCCATGCCGGCGTTTTATCATCACCCGAAGAAAGTTTCTGATATGGTTGATTTTGTGGTAGGGCGGGTGTTGGACAGCCTGGGAATCGAGAACGAGCTGTCGCCGCGCTGGGGAATGTGAGCTGAAAGCAAAGTGCGGTTTAAATGCTTAAAACTGCATTTTGACACACCCTGCACTCGCGCAATGCACTCGTAAGCGCCGGGCGCAGGCTGATCAAATCTGATAAGGGCCTGATAACGGCTGATAAATTCAAGGAGAATGGTTCACTCAACGGTGAAAGCATTGCCTCCGGATGTATCCGTTTTTATCCGGTTTTAATCCGCCTCTTCCGCCTGCGCCAAATTCTTTTTCTCGGTTTATGCGTTGTATTCGGTGCCGCCGCTTTCGCCCAGATTTTTCATCCACGTATCGATCGTGGATGAGTCCTGCTTCGCAAGGACCTCTTCGGCGACGAACACGGGAGCGCCTATCCGGATGGCGATAGCTATAGCATCGCTCGGCCGCGAGTCGATGTGAAACTCCTTGCTGTTGTGGAGGAGGTAGAGGGACGCGTAGAAAGTGTTGTCGATGAGGTCGCTGATGACTACGCGGGCGATCTCGATTTCCAGCCGGTCGAAGATGCTCGCGATCAGATCATGGGTGAGCGGGCGCGTCGCTTTGACGTTGCCCATGGCCATGGCGATGGAATTGCCTTCCGCTGCGCCGATCCAGATCGGCAGGATTTTTTCGCCCGTTTCGTCCTTTAGAATGACGATGTAACTGCTGTTTCTGCTGTCGAAAAGAACGGTATTGACATTCATCTGAACCCACATGGCAGCTCCATCATTTCTTTAAACATAGCACAGGGTCTTCGGTATGTAAAGGGATTATTTTATTGACTTTTTACGGAGATACGATATACTTTCACACTTGCAAACGGTTGAGGAAAACGCGAATTATCGATGAAACAGACGGTAACTGACATGCTGCTCCAGGCCCTCGGCAGGGCCAAGGAAAAAGGAGAGCTCAAACTTGAAGCGCAGCCGGTAATTACGCTCGATACCCCGAGGGAAAAAAGTCACGGCGATTTCGCCACGACGCTTGCCTTGACCCTGGCGAAGCCGGAGTCCAAGTCCCCGCGGAAGATCGCGGAGATCATCGTCAGCAATATCACGGACCAGGACGGGGTCCTCGAAAAGACCGAGATCGCCGGGCCCGGATTCATCAATTTTTTCTTCAGGCAAGACCGGTGGAAACAAACGCTCTTTGATATAGAAACCGAGGGCGCGCGCTATGGTCTGGCGGACCTCGGCAAGGGAGAGAAAGTCCTCGTCGAATTCGTGAGCGCCAATCCCACGGGTCCGCTCCACGTGGGCCACGGCAGGGGAGCGGCGGTCGGCGACGCGCTCGCGAACCTGCTTGACGCCGTGGGATACGCGGTGAGCCGCGAATTCTACATCAACGACGCGGGCAGGCAGATCCGGATGCTCGCTCATTCCCTCTGGGCCAAATACCAGCAGGCGCAGGGTCATGACGTTCCGTTCCCCGAGGACGGGTACCATGGCGATTACATCGAGGAACTCGCCCGGGAATTCATCAAGGTGCACGGGAACGCGTATGTTAAACGGCCCTTCGAGGAATGCGTCGCCGCGTTCGGCGATTTCGGCAAAGAGGCCATGCTCGCGGACATCAGGATCGACCTCGAGGCTTTCGGCGTCCGGTTCGACACCTGGTTCAGCGAAAACTCGCTGCTTCAGGACAACTCGGTCAAGCGCTCCCTGGACGAACTCATGGAGAGCAGGAACCTCTATGAACAGGACGGGGCGCTCTGGCTCCGGTCCACGCTCTTCGGAGACGATAAGGACCGCGTGGTGGTGAAGAAGGACGGGAGCTATACGTACTTGGCCTCGGACATCGCGTACCACCGCAACAAGCTGGGCCGCGGGTTCAAAACGCTCGTAAACATATGGGGCGCCGACCACCACGGCTACATCCCGCGGGTGCAGGCCGTGATCCAGGCCTTCGGCCATCCCAAGGATTCCCTCCACGTGCTGCTCGTGCAGCTCGTGGCGATCCTCCGGCACGGTCAGCCCGTTCCTATGTCCAAGCGGGCGGGGACGTTCGTCGCGCTGCGGGACGTAATCCAGGACGTGGGCGCTGACGCCGCGCGGTTCATTTTTCTTACGCGCCGCTCCGACAGCCATCTGGACTTCGATCTCGATATCGCCAAGGAACAGTCCCGGGAAAACCCGGTGTATTATGTGCAGTACGCCCACGCCCGGCTCGCGAGCCTCATGCGCGAAGCCGAGTCCCGGGGCATTGCCGTACCGGGGAAAGATGCAGTGAATCTGTCTCTTTTGGATGTCGAAGAGGAGCAGAACATCATCAAGGCCCTGGCCAAATATCCCGAGGTCGTAGAGGATGCCGCGCTCGCCTACGAGCCGCACCGCTTGACGTTTTACCTGCAGGACCTGGCGGGTCTGCTCCATAATTATTATTTCAAGCACCGGGTCATTTCCGAGGACGCTGCCCGCACCGGGGCAAAGCTCTTTCTCATGAAGCAGGTGAAGACCGTTATCCAGAGCGCGCTTACGATCCTGGGGGTCAATGCGCCGGAGAGAATGTGAAAAGACAGCATATAGGAGACAGTAGTCAGGAGTCAGGAGAAAAACAGTCTTAGCAGAGAACATCACTTTTTACTCCTGGCTTCCGGCTCCTGACTCCTGAATATATCGTGTTTAACTTTTCTTTAATAAAAAAAGATCCCGCTTCCTCCGCCCGGCTGGGAAGGATCACGACGCCGCACGGTGAGATACAGACGCCGGTGTTCATGCCCGTGGGCACGCAGGCCACGGTGAAGACGCTCTCTCCCGAAGACCTCGTGAGCATGGGAGCCGAGATCATCCTCGCGAACACGTACCACCTGTTCCTGCGGCCGGGACATGATCTGGTAAAGGAATTCGGCGGGATACAAAAATTCATGAGCTGGAACAGGCCAGTTCTGACCGACAGCGGGGGTTTCCAGGTTTTCAGCTTGGCCGAGCTTCGGAAGATCACGGAAGAAGGAGTTACCTTCCAGTCGCACATTGACGGCGGGGCCAAGCATTTTATCTCGCCCGAGTACGCCATAGAGATTCAGGAGGCACTCGGCGCGGACATCATTATGGCCTTCGACGAGTGCGTTCCCTTCCCGGCCACGAAGGACTACGCGGGGGAATCGCTGGAGCGGACCCTGCGCTGGGCCAGACGCTGCCGCGACGCAAAAAAGGAAACGGGCCAGGCGCTCTTCGGAATCGTCCAGGGCGGCATGTACCCGGAGCTACGAAAACATTCCGCCGAAGCGCTGGTCGAGCTCGGTTTCGACGGCTACGCCGTGGGCGGGCTCTCCGTGGGCGAAACCAAGCCGGTGATGTACGAGATGCTCGACGCAACGGTGCCGTCGCTTCCCATGGACCAGCCCCGGTACCTGATGGGCGTCGGCACGCCGGAAGACCTCGTGGAAGGCGTGGACCGGGGCATCGACATGTTCGATTGCGTCATGCCGACGCGAAACGCCCGGAACGGGACCTTCTTCACGTCTTTCGGAAAACTGGTGATCCGGAACGCCCGGTACGAACGGGACGCCCAGCCCATCGACCCCGAATGCGGGTGCTACACGTGCAGGAATTTTACGCGGGCCTATCTGAGGCACCTGTTCAACGCCGGCGAAGTGCTGGCGCTCCGGCTCGGCACGATTCACAATGTGTTTTTCTACCTGGAGCTGATGAAAAACGTCAGAACGAGCATCGAGCAGGCAAGATTCAAGGAGTTTAAAAAAGAGTTTTTGGCGAAGCGTGAAAATCACGATGTATGACGCACCATCCAGGATGTTTTGTTAATCCTGACATCCCGGATCGTGTTAATTTTTTAAGGAGGTTCACTATGTTTATATCAACAGCGTATGCAATGGGCGCGCAGGGCGGCGGGGCGGCGCCCGGTGGAGGCGGCGGAGCGTCGGGACTCATCATGATGGCCGTCATCTTCGCGATCTTCTACTTCATCCTCATCCGGCCGCAGCAGAAGAAAATGAAGGAACACAAGAAGCTCGTGGAAGAGCTCAAAAAAGGCGACGAGATCATTACCGCCGGCGGCATGTACGGAACGGTCGAGGGTCTGACTCCCGAGACGCTGACCGTCAAGATCGCCGAAGGCACGAAAGTGAAGATCACCCGCAGTTCGGTCGCGGGCGTGGTGACGGAAAAAGAGAAAGCATAAACAGAACATCGAAAAGACTGTATTGCCACGGATTGTCACGGATTATTAAAGATGAGCAGAAAAAATGTATTTCGCCTTTTATCCGTGAAAATCCGTGTTCATCCGTGGTTAAATTGATTTTGTGTAATCAGGAGGCGAATCAATCATGAAAAAAAGCATCCAGTGGAGATTGGCGCTCATGGCCCTCTCGGTCCTGATAGCGTTGTTTTTGTTCCTCCCGTCAACGCCGCTTACGTCCAAGCTGCCCGAGTGGTGGCACCAGAGCGTGCCTAAAATATCGCTCGGGCTCGACCTGCGGGGCGGGAGCCACATCGTGATGGAGGTGGAGACCGACAAGGCGGTGGAATCTTCGGTGGACAACATCGCGGCCGAGCTCCAGACCACGGCGTCGCAGCAGCAGCTTTCCGTCGCGTTCAACAGGACGGGCCTGGACGTTACGGCGAAATACGCGGAGAACCTTCGGGACAAGGTGGAGAAGCTCGTCAAGGAGAGTTACGCTATCCTCGAGGTAAAATCCCAAACCACGGGGCAGACGGCGTACGGCCTCAAGAAGGCCGAGATCGCCCGGTTGAAAGAGTCGGCGGTGATGCAAGCCCTCGAACGGACCCGCAGAAGAGTGGACAAATACGGCGTCGCGGAACCGCAGATCTACAAGCAGGAAAACGACCAGATCGCGCTCCAGTTGCCCGGCGTGAAGAACCCGCAGGAGGCCATTGCCTTCATCAGGACCGCGGGGCGGCTCGAATTCAAGCTTGTGGACAGCGAGCCCGGCGATTTTCAGAAGGCCAACGCCGGCAAGGCGCCCGAGGGCACCGAACTCCTCTTTGAGGAGCGCGAAAACGAAGCAGGCAAGATCACGAAGCAGCCGGTCCTCGTGTACAGCAAAACGCTTTTGACCGGCGACCGCTTGAAAGAGGCAAAGGTCGGCATCGACCAATACAACAAGCCGGCGGTCAACATTTCCTTCGACAGCGAGGGCGCGAATATATTCGACCGTATCACGGGGGAGAACGTCGGCAGGCAGCTCGCCATCATTCTCGATGGGACGGTCCACTCGGCGCCCACGATCAAGGACCGGATCGGGGGCGGCAATGCCGAGATCACGGGAAACTTCACGCACGAGGAAGCCGCGAAGCTTGCGATCGTGCTGCGCGAATCCCTGCCGGCGCCGGTCAAGATCATCCAAAACGTGACGGTGGGACCGTCGCTCG
>JBGPHF010000091.1:0-6507 GCA_041484215.1 Nitrospirota bacterium | reverse complement strand
CCGGAGACCGGGTGCGGATTCGCGTGCACGACAACGGGAAAGGAATGTCCGAAGCCCGGCTGAAGGAGCTGTTCAAGCCGTTTCAGACCTCTAAAGCGCACGGGACCGGTCTCGGACTCGTGATCGTGAAAAAGATGATCACCATGATGAACGGCACCGTGGAGATAACGAGCCAGGAGGGGATCGGCACCTCGATAGACGTTTATCTGCCCGCTGCAAAGGAAAAACAGTCCATGAGCACGTCTGCAGTCGCAGCGGACGGCGGAGGATAAACACCTTGACAGCCGGCGTGCCGGTATGTTACCTTATGCCGACCTTTGTGAAGGTGTGAAGACAGGGAGGGCGAGTTGGAAAATAAAAAAGGATTTGTGGATATTTTTTCGGAGAGGGTGTGGAAATTTTTTTCCTCCGTCAAGCTTGCCGTAGTTCTTCTTATCATCCTGGCGATCGTATCGGTCATCGGCACGGTCATCGCGCAAAATGAGGCCCCGGAAAAGTATCTGCAAGAGTACAGCCAGGCGTTTGTGAATCTCTTCGAGGTGCTGGGCTTCTTCGACATGTATCATACCTGGTGGTTCGTGCTCCTTCTTTTCCTGCTTACCGCCAATCTCACGGTCTGCACGCTGGACCGTCTCCCCCCCACCCTGAAGATCATTACCGCGCCGCTCAAGCCGATCGAGGATGAAAGCCTCAAGGCCCTGCCGTTCAAACGGGAAATAATCATCAAGGCCGGCAGAGGCAAAGCTGAAGAACTGTCGGTCAAAACACTCACCCGGCATCGGTACCGTTTCATCACAACGGGGGGGCCGGATGAAACACAGCTCGTTACGCAAAAAGGTGTTTACAGCCGCCTGGGTTATATTATCACGCACGTGAGCATCCTCCTGGTGTTCATCGGCGCGCTCCTCGGCGCGTTCTTCGGTTTTAAGGCGTTCCTGAACCTGCCCGAAGGCCGCGCGTCCAAAGTAGTGTACCTCAGAAACGAACCGATGTGGGACAAGATCATGGACACGCTGGGCGTTGCCAAGAGCCCGGTCATACCGGCTGCTGACGGAGGGCTGCCCGCCATGCCCATCGGGTACTACGTCGTGTGCGACAGCTTTGACGTGGATTATTACATCAACGCGGCCGGCATCCCCACGGGCATGCCTTCGGAATATCACAGTACGCTGAGCGTCTACGACCTGCAGGAGCGAAAAATCCTTGATAAACGCATCCGGGTGAACGACCCCCTGAGCTACCACGGCATCACCTTTTATCAGTCGAGTTTCGGGGCCATCCCCGAAGGAAAAGGAAAAATAAAATTGAACGTACGCCGGAAGAATTCCCCGGCGGCGCAGACGGAACCGGTCGTCCTCGATCCGGGACAGGCGGTGTATGTGCCGTCCATCGACCGGACGTTCAAGGCCTTGAGCTTTAATCCCTACGGAATCAGGAACCCGGCCACGGGCCAGGTGCAGTTCTTTCAGACGGAAAACAATGAATTCATCAACCCCACGGTCGAACTCGAGGTTTCCCGGGGAAAGGGCTCAAAACCGCTGTATAAAACCTTTATCATGAAAACAGAGGCGGGGGAGCCTTCTTTTCCCGAAGACTATACCATCGAATTCGTCGAGTATTGGGGCGCGCGCTACACAGGCCTTCAAGTCACCAAGGACCCGGGCGTGTGGGTCGTGTATACAGGCTTCATCATGCTGTGCGTGGGGCCGGTCATTGCGTTTTTCGGTTCTCACAAGAAGCTTTGGGTGAGGATCCAGGACCGCAAGGGACAGACGGTGGTCACGGTGGCGGGGTCGGCCAACCGGAACCGGATCGGCTTCGAACGCGAGTTCAACAAGATCGCTGACGAGCTCGCTAAGTAACTTCAGGGAGGAACCACTGATGGACAGCTCTTTACTTTTTAATATCGCAACGTTGTTGTATCTGGCGGCCATGGTGCTGTATATCAGCTACCTGGCCTTCAAGAAGAACGGCATCGGCCAGGTCGCCTCGATCGTCACGTACGCGGGTTTCGCGATCCAGACCTTCGCCTTGCTCACCCGCTGGCGGGAGTCGTACCAGATGGACATCGGCAGGATCCCGCTCTCGAACCTCTATGAGTCCCTTGTGTTCTTCACCTGGAGCACGGTGCTTCTTTATATCATTATCGAGTTCAAGTACAAGACCCGGGCCTTCGGCGCCTTTGTCCTGCCCGTGGCCTTTCTCGCGCTCGCGTTCATCAACGTCGCGGGCATCAGCAACGACATCACGCCCCTGGTGCCGGCGCTCAAGAGCAACTGGTTGTTCTATCACGTGCTCATCAGCTTTTTCGGGTACGCCGCGTTCGGCGTCGCCTTCGCCGTCAGCATGATCTACCTGCTCCTGGACACGGATGAGCGGGGGCCGGTCGTGAACATCGTCGCCGGCATCGTCGCTTTGCTCGTGCTCGCTTCGGTCGGATACGTCATGGCCGGCAACGGCTTGAAGACCGCGTTCTGGCTGGGGCTCGGCGTCCTGGTCCTCGCGTGGTTTATTTTCCTGATCGTTTCCGGCGCCAAACACAAGGCGCAGATCTACCTGTTCTGGTCCTTCTGCGTTACCCTGGCGATCGGTATGCTCGTGGCCCTTGGCATCGATTTCCTGTACCTGAAGGCCTTTCAACACATCGAGGCCGGGGAATCGCTCAAAAAGCATTTGTTCGAGGCCACGTTCGTAAACCCCTCGACGCCCGTTGTTTTCATCAGCTGGGCCGCGGTCGTGGGACTGCTCTTCCTCATCTGGTTCCAGGGCATGCGCCTCAAAACGTTCCTGAAGCAGTACGTGCCGCCGTTAAACCAGTTGGACGAGGTGACCTACCGCATGATCGCCGTGGGCTTTCCGCTCCTGACGGGCGGCATCATCACCGGCGCGGTTTGGGCCAACAGCGCCTGGGGCACCTATTGGGGCTGGGACCCGAAGGAAACCTGGTCACTCATCACCTGGTTCGTCTATGCCATCTATCTTCATGCCCGCTACGTGCGCGGGTGGAAGGGCAGCCAGATGGCCGTGATCTCCGCCGTAGGATTCCTTGCCGTGATCTTCACGTATCTCGGCGTCAACCTCGTCCTCTCGGGCCTCCATTCCTACGGGGGAATGAACTAGACTTCTTAGCGCGCGGGTACCCCGTGTGAATCAATAATTATTTGCAGGCCGGTTCGAGTTATCGAATCGGCCTTTTCTTTGTGCGCCCGGCAGGGCACTCGCGTCATTTTCAAGCAATTTACTAAAGCCAAGGCAACGAAGTGTCGGTGGATAACAGGAGGGTCAAGGCTTTATGGCGAGGGAGTTTTCCTTAAGGGCGGCGTTGTACAGCGCCTCATCCGACGTTATGAGTGCGGGCTTTTGCCGGAGAGAGGTTTAAAAATACCGCAAGCTGCAAACTGTCGAGGGTCCTGAGATTGTGCTTGATTGTCTTCCCACGGGCTACAACGTCAAGGACATCGACGTCACTTCGATCAAACTCGAAGGGACCCTTTCCGCGGAGTCCTGGCCTTACGCGATAGGCGACCATGACAAGGCCGGAATCCCGGACCTCATGGTCAAGTTCAAGCGGAGCGACGGGATTCGGATTCTGCCGCTCGGGGAGAGCGTCCCGGTCCACGTGACCGGGAAGGCGGGAACGACGTCCTTCGAGGGAGTGGATGTGATCAGAGTGATGCAAAATAAGTGACGAGTCCTAGGAACCCCTCCTTGCCTCTTTTCTAGTGGTATACTTATCACAAGAGCGGCGCAATTTTGGAAGTATCGATTTTAGAGGTATAGGGAGGTGTCCCATGAAAGAGTTCAAATGCGCGAGTCTGGGGAAAAACTGCACCTGGAAGCACATCGCACGGACCGAGGAACTGCTCGCGGACGTTGCGGCGCTTCATCTGCGCGACGTTCACGGCGAGCTGGAAGTCAGCCCCGACAGGGTGGGCAAAATAAAAAATTTCTTTACCAATCCAACTCCAATCGATGGGGCGCGAGCGGCGGATCTACAGTTGAAGCAGTTTAATTGCGATCTGGGTGTAGGCTGCACGTGGCGCTACATTGCCATGACCGAGGAGTTGATCTCCGAGGGCGTGGCGGTCCATGCCAGGGAGGCCCACGGGGTCAAGGAGTTCACTCCCGCGATGATCGCACGGGTAAAAAATTCAGCACACCCTTGGGAATGGGGACTCGAAAAGAAAAAAATCGCCTGAAGGAAATGGAAGTCCACCAACAACGAAAAAACAAAAAGGCCTCTCTAAGGGCCTTTTTGTTTAACGCTTCACCGCGATATCCATTCCCTTGTCGATGGAATAGATAGGATAGATTCTGAAATCCCTGACCCGCGGTTGGATGACGTAGTAATCCGCCTGGTGCCACATGAAGACCCATGGCGCATTCTTGATAATGCGGTCCTCGGCTTGGCGATAGAGGCGAAAGCGCTGCTTCTCGTCCGAAGTGCCTTGAGCGGTCTCGATGAGCGCGTCGAGCGCAGGGTCGGAACAGCGCGTTCGGTTGCCTCCCGCACCCACGCTGGCGGAAGCGAACAAGGGGTAAAGAAAATTTTCCGGGTCAGGGTAATCGGCCCACCAATCGAGCCAGAATGCGTCGGGTTTCCCCTCGTTCACCGCCTGCTTGAAAGCGCTCCAGTCGAGCTGGGTAATTTTGGCGTGAATGCCCACCTTTTCAAGATAGTTGACCACCACTTCAATGACGTCCAGTGTCCCTGAATCCTGCTTGATGAATATGTTGATGGTTGATCCTTCAGCGCCCGCCTCCTGAATCAAGGCCCGGGCTTTTTTCGGGTCATATTCAAATCCGGGAGAGCTGTGCGGCGATATACAGCTCTTCCACAAACCGGGCGGTATCGGCCCTGCCGCGGGCACGCCGCGCTTTTCAAAAACCGTGTTCAGGATGCGCAAACGATCGACGGCGAGATTGAACGCCTGCCGGACGCGAACGTCGTTGAAGGGCGGTCGTGTACAATTGAGGCCGAGATAATACGTGTTGAGCCCGGGTTCGCCGAACACGCGCTCGCGCCACGCCGGGTTGGTCGTATAACGCCGGTATTCTGACGAGGGAATGAGCAGTACATCGAGGCGTCCGGTCTCGAATTCCATCACAGCGGTGAGGTCTTCCGGAATAACCCGGTAGTGAATTCCTTTCAGTTTCGGTTTCCCGTCAAAGTAATCTTCCCGCGCCGCCAGCGTGAGATACTGGCCGTGTTTCCATTCCGTCAGGACGTAGGGGCCGCTTCCGACCGGATGGGTGCCGAAGTCCTGTCCAAGCCGTTCGACCTCCTCGCGGGGCACGATATACGCCGTGGTCATCGCGAGCAACGAAAGAAAGGGACCAAAGGGCTTTCGGAGCGTGAGCGCCAGGGTATGCTCGTTCACGGTCCTGATGCCCGATACCCCCCGCGCCCTGCCCGCCAAAAAAATATCGGCCCCCTCGATTCTATCCAGGACCCAGGTGAGCGGCGCTTTGGTGGCGGGCGACAAAACACGCTCGAAGGAATAGCGCACGTCGTCTGCCGTCACCTTCCTGCCGTTGCTGAAGCTGACGTTTCTCCGGAGATGAAATGTATACGTCAACCGGTCCCGCGAGAGGCTCCACGATTCCGCGATATCGGGAACGAGGTCAAGTTTGCCGTTGAACCGGATAAGGCCGTTAAAAAGTTTCGCGGAAATATTGCCTCCGGTCACGTCGGTGATAAGCGCGGGGTCGAGCGTCGTGGGATTGCTGTTCAGGCGGAGTAAGAGCGTATCGAAAAAGGGACCGCTGTCGGATTTTCGGCAGCCGTGGAAAAAAAGAACGAGAAGCGACAGGAACAGGAGACAGGGCAGCGGAACCCGCGTTGCGGGCCTTGGAGACGAATTATTTTTTCGCCGCGGCGATGAAGGCCTCGAACAGCTTCTGGGTATGTCGGTCATTGGTTGTCTTTTCCGGGTGCCACTGTACGGCGACGAGAAAATTAGTGCTCGTGCGGGACTCCAGCGCTTCAAAGACGCCGTCGGGAGACACCGCCGAGAGCCGTAATCCCCGGCCCGGGTTCTTGATGCTCTGGTGATGCGAACTGCGGACCTTGATGCTGCAATCACCCGTCCTGCAGTCGCCCATGATACGGCACAGTCGGGTGCCTTCAAAGAGTTTTACGGTGTGAAATACTTTTTCGCCTGCGCGAGCGGGCGCATGCTTAACGGCCTCCGGGACCTGTAACGCGATGTCCTGGTAGAGGCTGCCGCCCAGTGCTACATTGACGAGCTGCGCTCCGTGGCAAATGGCGAGTATGGCTTTCTTTTCCTTTACTACGGCCCTGAAGAGCTTGATTTCAAAATGGGTCCGGGCCTCGGGCGAAACGGTCATGCGTGCGCGAGCAAGCGGTTTTTCCCGGTAAAAGCGCGGATGGATGTCGTCGCCGCCCGTGAAAAGAAATCCGTCGAGACGCCTGACCAGGTCCGCCAAGGATTCCTCGATGCCGAGGATGGGAACGGGTATGCCGCCCGCTTGTGACACCGCTTT
>JBGPHF010000090.1:0-6525 GCA_041484215.1 Nitrospirota bacterium | reverse complement strand
TGTCCATGACCGTGTAGGGATACGAGTCGGCCAGCTTGTCCATGTACTTGCGGATGATGTTGTTCGCCGCGCAGTAGCAGCCCGCGCCCTCCGGCCTGCCCATGGTCAAAAGGTCGAAGCCCCGGGACTCCGCAAGCGCCTGCTGGATCTGGTAGTCGAAGAGCTGTTCCATGCTCATGCCGCCCGGCCGTGGCGCCGTGGACTTCACGGCTTCGAGGGAGGTTTCCCGCAGCCTGCCGACGGTGGCATGGACCGGGACCCCGAGCACGTCGTTCAGGTTCGCGTTGGCGTCAGCGTCGACTGCGAGGACCGCGCCGCGTCTTTTTTCTATCAAATATCGAATGGTGAGGCCGGCCAGGCTGGTCTTGCCCGTGCCTCCCTTGCCTGCAACCGCAATGGTAAAACCCATGATAGACCTTAAACCTTAGCCACAGAGAACACAGAGTAGCGTCGTTGACACAATTTTGTAGCTCAAGTTTTTCTCTGTGACCTCTGTGGTGAAGGTGTGTAATGGGTTTTACCATCGCGGTTGCAGGCAAGGGCGGCACGGGCAAGACAAGCCTGGCCGGCCTCACCATTCGCTATTTGACAGAAAAGAAAAAGGGCGCGGTGCTCGCGGTTGACGCCGACGCGAACGCGAACTTGAACGACGTGCTCGGCGTGAAGGTCCACGCCACGGTCGGCAGGCTGCGGGAGACCTCCCTGGAAGCCGTCAAATCGACCGCTCCCCGTCCGGGTGGCATGAGCATGGAGCAGCTCTTCGACTACCAGATACAGCAGGCGCTTGCGGAGTCCCGGGGTTTCGACCTTTTGACCATGGGCAGGCCGGAGGGCGCGGGTTGCTACTGCGCGGCGAACAACATCATCCGCAAGTACATGGACAAGCTGGCCGACTCGTATCCCTACACGGTCATGGACAACGAAGCGGGCCTGGAGCACCTCTCTCGCCGCACCACCCAGGACACGGACTTGCTCATGATCATCAGCGATTCCTCGGTCCGCGGCATCATGACCGCTGGCCGCATTGCCGGGCTGGTCAAGGAGCTGAAGCTGAACGTGAAGCGGGTGGTCCTGATCGTGAACCGGGTGCAGGACGGAACGAGTGAGGACCAGGCGCTCTTGAAAGCGATCGAGCAGCAGGACGTGGAGTTCGCGGGATTTGTCCCCGCGGACGAGTTGATCTTTGAATATGATCTCAACGGCAAGCCCCTTATCCAGCTTCCCGCCGGTTCCAAAGCGCTGACGAGCTTTTATGGCGTACTGGACCAGTTGATTCCCTAGACTATGACCCCTAAAACGGTCGCCATCATAGGCGCAGGTCGTGTCGGCAGCTCAGTGGGTTTTTTGCTGCAACGGGCGGGGTATAGGGTGACCGCAATCGCGGCACGCACGATAACGTCGGCTGAAAAGGCCGCAGACTTTATCGGTTCGGGAGAACCGACAACCGATGCGGTGAAGGCAGCATCGAAGGCCGAGATCGTTTTTATTACTACGCCGGACGGGGCGATTAAAAACGTCTGCGAGAGGATAGCATCAGTGGGCGGGCTTAAGCCGGGCTCGTTCGTCGTGCATATGTTCGGGGCGCAGTCGCTCGAGCTTCTGGATGCAGCGAAGGCTTCGGGGTCTTACCGGGCGGTGATCCATCCGCTCCAGTCGGCCCCCAGTCCCGCGCAGGGGATCAAGAATCTGCCGGGGTCGTACTTCCGAATTGAAGCGGACCCCGAGGCGCTGAAAACGGCGAAAGATATTGTTAAGGCGCTCGGTGGCGTCGAGCTGGTGATGCCGCAGTGGAGCTCGGATAAAGATTCCGCGGCCCTGTACCATGCCGGGGCCGTGACCGTCTCGAATTACTTCGTCGCACTCATGGATTACGGCCTTCAGTTCTTTCAGGCGCTGGGCGCGGATAAACAAGAAACGCTCAAGGCCTTGCTCCCGCTCATCAAGGGGACGCTCCAGAATATCGAGACGCTTGGAACAACGGACGCGCTGACCGGGCCCATTGCCCGGGGAGATGTCGAGACCATTCGGGGGCACATCGAGGCGATGCAGAAAAAAACGCCCGAGCTTCTTGGTCTCTATAAGGAATTGGCGCGGTATACGATTTCGATTGCAACAGAAAAAGGAAGCATTGCAAAAGAGACGGCAGAAAAACTGCTGAAAATGGTTAAAAAAGAATAAAAGAAATCTGGACGCAGGGAATAAGGAAGAGTTTTTAATCAGCGTGTATCTGCGTAAATCCGCGTCCCGTACAGGGTTTTGATTTAGATTTTCGAAAGGAGACGTTTCTGAACATGATAGTCATCGGAGAGAAGATCAGTGTTATCGCAAAAAAGGTGCGCGAGGCCCTCGGCAAAATGGACCCCAAGCCGCTGCAGGAACTCGCTGTTGCACAGGACAAGGCCGGCGCGCACTTTATCGACATTTCCATCGGCCCTGCCGAGGAGAACGGCCCCCAGCTCATGGATTGGGCGGTGAAGGTCTTGCAGGAAGTGGTGGAGAAGCCGCTCTGCCTCGACACCACGAACATCAAGGCCATGGAAGCGGGCCTCAAGGCGCATAACAACAAGTGGGGTGTGCCGATCATCAACTCCACGTCCAACGAGCCCGAGCGGTTCCCGATGATGGAGCTTGCCGGCAAGTACAACGCCAAGATCATCGCACTTACCCTGGGGAAAGGCAGCATCCCCGCGGACGCCGAGGACCGCTGCGGCATCGCGGCGGAGATCATGGCGCGCGCCATGGAAAACGGCGTACCCATGGAACACCTCTTCCTTGACCCGCTCATCCTCCAGCTCTGCACCATGCAGGACCAGGGTCTTCAGGCGATCAGGGCGGTCAAGATGTTCCAGCAGCTGAACGACCCGCCGATGCAGACAGTGGTCGGGCTGTCGAACATCTCGAACGGCGCGCCGAAGCATGTCCGTCCGATCATCAACCGGAACTTCCTGACCATGCTCATTTATGAGGGGTTGACGGCGGCTATCATCGATCCTCTTGACAAGGACATGATGGACACGGTCAAGACCGTCGAGGTTATCATGGGCAAAAAGATGTATGCGCATTCCTATTTGGATATGTAAATGACACAAAAAGCATGATGCTGAACGTCATGCCGTATCGCGGATCATGCATCAGGACCCGGTATTTGCTCTTGTTCTGACAGGGCAATTCTGTTAATATGTCGAGCATTATTTTCCGAGGAGGCTTTCATGGCGCTCGTAATACCTAAAGAGACCTATAGCGGCAAGATTTACAACGTACAGCTCGGCACAGGCGCAAAGGCCGTGACCATCGGCGGGGCGAACGCCCTTCCTTACCTTGGCTTTGAGGGCACGTTCCCGAACAGGCCTGCAGTGGCCATGGAAATCATGGACATCGCGCCGGAAGACTGGCCCGAGACGCTGAAGAAGGCGATCGGCGGGGCCGGATCAAATCCCGTGGAGTGGGCCAAGTTCTGTCAGAAGAGCGGCGCGGACATCATCGCGCTCAGGCTGATGGGCACGCACCCGGACCAGAAGAACAAGAGCCCGGAGGAAGCGGCCAAGGTCGCGGCGGACGTTGCGGCTGCCACGGACCTTCCTCTCATGATCCTCGGCAGCGGCCACGCCGAGAAGGACACGCAGGTGCTCCAGGCGGCCGCCGCGGCAACGCGCGGAAAGAACTGCGCCATCGGCAAGGCTGTTGAAGAAAACTACAAGACTATCGCGGCCGCGGCAATGGCGAACGACCACAAGCTGATCGCCATGAGCCAGCTCGATGTGAACCTGGCAAAGCAGCTGAACATCCTGCTCTCCCAGATGGGCTTTGACAAGGAGCGGATCATCATGGACCCCATGTCCTCGGCCCTGGGATACGGTCTCGAATACACCTACAGCGTGATGGAGCGCATCCGCCTGGCTGCGCTTCTGCAGAACGACCCCATGATGCAGACCCCGATTCTCTGCGACATCGGCGCGAATGTGTGGAAGGTCAAGGAGACCATGGCGCCTGATGCCGATATGCCTGAGTGGGGCGGCCTTGAAGACCGGGCCCTGGCCTGGGAAGCAATCACCGCTTCGGCCATGCTCACGGCGGGCGCGGACATGCTAATCATGCGGCACCCCGGCGCGGCGGCAAAGGCGAAGGAACTTATCGCGGAGCTCGTTTAAACAAATTTCACCACAGAGGTCACAGAGAACAATTAATTAATTAAGGTTCAAGATTTCCTCTGAGTCCTCTGTGGTTAAGAATGAAAGGAGTTTTTCCCATGGCGTTATCCGGTGTTGAAATATTCAAGCATCTTCCGAAAACCAACTGCAAGAAGTGCGGTCATCCGACCTGTCTTGCCTTTGCCATGAAACTGGCCGCCAAGCAGGCGAGTCTCGATTCCTGCCCTGACGCATCCGAGGATGCAAAGAAGATCCTGGGCGAGTCCGCGGCACCGCCGATCCGCGACATTACCATCGGCGCGGGCGATAAGGCCGTGAAGGTGGGCGGCGAGATCTGCATGTTCCGCCACGAGAAGAAGTTCTTCAACCCCAATGTGTTCGCCGTTGCGATCAAGGCGTCCGAGGCCGGAGACGCTGCCGCGAAGAAGATCGAGACGGTCAAGACCTCCGAGATCGACCGCGTCGGCCAGAAGCTCCGTGTTGACGCTATCGCGGTGACCGATGAGGGCGGCGATGCGGCGAAATTCGCCGCCGTGGTGAAGCAGGTGGTGGACGGCGCGCCCGGCGTGCCGATCATCCTCGTGAGCAAGACCCCGGCAACCATCGAGGCCGGCATCGCGCTCTGCGCGGACAAGAAACCGCTCATCTATGCAGCAACGGCCGAGAACGCCGAAGCCATGGCAAAGATCGCCAAAGAGAAGAAGGCCTCCCTTGCGCTTTCCGCCGACGGGCTCGATGCCCTGACCGCGCTTTCCGAGAAGGTCAAGGCCCTGGGCGTGGACGACCTCGTTCTCGATTCCGGAGCACGCAAGGCCAAGGACATGATCGAGCATTTCACGATCATCCGCCGCGCGGCCATCAAGAAAAACTTCAAGCCACTGGGCTATCCGGTCCTCACGTTCGCGACGCGCGACAACTCGCTTACCGAGGCCATGACCGCGGCGATCGGAACGATGAAGTATGCCTCGATCATCATCGTGAACAATGTCGAGAAGTGGAAGATGCTCGCCCTCCTGTCGCTCCGGCAGAACATCTACACCGATCCCCAGGTGCCGATGCAGGTGGCGCAGAACGTGTACAAGGTCGGCGACGCCAAGGAAAATTCGCCGCTGCTCATTACCACGAACTTCTCGCTCTCCTACTTCATCGTGCGGGGCGAGGTGGAAAACAGCAAGGTTCCGGCGTGGCTCGCGGTCATGGACAACGAGGGCTTGTCGGTGCTCACTGCCTGGGCCGCGGGCAAGTTCACGGCGAGCAAGATAGCGGCATTCATTACCGAGAGCGGCGTGGACAAGAATGTAAACCACAAGGAACTTATCATTCCCGGCTACGTTGCCGTGCTCTCCGGAGCGCTCGAAGAGAAGCTGCCGGGCTGGAAGATCACCGTGGGTCCGCGCGAGGCGAATCAGCTCCCGACCTTTTTGAAGGCGAGAGCGTAGGAAGAGGCAAACACGAAATCCGAAATTCTAAAACTCTAAATGATATTGTTTTGGAATTCGAATTTTGAGTTTATTTCGGATTTAGAAATTCGAGCTTAGGATTTCTCAATAAGGAGTTACACGATGTCAAAAGTAATCGCCACCGGGGCCATTCTGGGCTCTCACTACTATGTCAAGCAGGCCGAGGCGCTCGTGGAGAAGGCCATTTCCGAGAAGGGCGCGGACCTCACGTTCGAGTTTCCCGACACCGCGTACTTTCTGCCCCAGCTCTTCGCCATGACCGGTTTCGAAGTCCGCACCGTGGGAGACATGAAAACGGCGCTCGAACAGCACGTGAAGCCGCTGCTCACGGATGCTCCGGAGGACACGCTGTACAAGCCCTATTTGGGCGAGGCCCTGGACGCGGGCATGGCGGCCCTTTTCGCCCAGGAAATGATCATGGCGATCCGCTACATCTACGGGCAAGAGCCCGTGAAGGACGACTCGATCGGCCTCACCTACAACGGGTTCATTTCCGACACCATTCTCAGAAACCTCGGCGTGCAACTGGTGGACGGCTCCATGCCTGGCTATGTCTGCATCATCGGCGCGGCGAACAGCGACGACCATGCCTTCGAGATCGCCCGGGACCTCCAGCAGAAAAACATTCTCACGCTGATGTGCGGCAACGTTGACGGCAACAGCATGACCAAGCAGCTCCTTCGGAAGGGCGTACAGCTCGGTTGGGACACGCGCCTCGTTCCGCTCGGTCCCGAGGTTGAGCACGCCATCTACGCCCTGAACTGGGCGGCCAGGGCGGGCATCACCTTCGGCGGCATGAAGGGCGGCGACTTCCAGAAAATTTTGAAATACTCCAAGGACAAGGTGTTCGCCTTCGCCATGGTGCTGGGGCCGTTGAACGACCGCATCTGGACCACGGGCGCGGGCGCGATCAACAT
>JBGPHF010000089.1:0-6536 GCA_041484215.1 Nitrospirota bacterium | reverse complement strand
TCAGCGAATACAGAAGAAGCATAAATTTTTTCATCACTCCGCTCATTGCCGCTATACCGCCCTTCCGAGCAGTTTGGACGTAATCTCCTGCGACAGCCGCTCCGCTTCCTTCTTGAGGTCGGTCCGCGCCGCGTTCGCCGCTACCGCGACCTCCGCCCGCGCCTTGTCGAGCTGCTCTCCCGCCTTCGTGCGTTCAGCCGAGATCACGTCGCGCTGGCTGTCGAGGCCCTGCTGATAGAGCGCGGCATAAGCACCGGTCGCTTTTTGTTTCGCTTCGGCCAGAGACGCATTGTACCGGTCCATGAGGCCCTGCACCCGCTCCTGCGCGGCCTTGGCGTCGCCGAACGCCGAGCTGATGCCTTGCTCCCGTTCCTGCATGAGTTGCCGGACGGGCCTGAAGAGAATGAAGTTCAGCGCGATGAGCAGAACGATAAAGTTGGCGAGCTGGATGAGGAGTGAGCTATTGATGTCTATCATTGTTAAGGAACGCCTCTCTATCGGAATTAACGAGAAACATCCGTTTGGTGCGTGGAAAAAATTATCACAACCTAAAACCATTGTCAATATTTTTAGCTATAAATAATATAAATGGCCGGACTGTTTTTGATTATAGAAAAAAGACGCGCAGAATCAGAACAAAAAAAGAGGTTTTTGGCGGGTTTTTCGAAGAAACGGAACCCCGGCCCGGGACGTGGCCGGAAGGGGCAAAAAGGGATCAGGACGAGCGCTCGAGGCCGGTCAGGTAATCATGCATGGCCGCTGCCGCCTTGCGACCCGCGCCCATGGCGGAAATGACCGTAGCCGATCCGGTCACGATATCTCCGCCCGCGTACACGCCCGTCCTGCTCGTGCGGCCCGTTTGCTCGTCGGCAACGATGTATTTCTTTTTATCGACGACGAGGTTTTTCGTGCTCTGCGAAACGAGCGGGTTGGCGCCGGTCCCCACGGCCATGATCACGGTGTCCACGGGTATCCGGAATTCCGATCCGGCCACGGGCATGGGCGACCTTCTGCCGGATGCGTCCACTTCGCAGAGGTCCATGCGGACGCACTCGATGGCCGTCACCGCGCCTTGCTCGCCGATGATTGCCGCGGGATTCGTGCAAAGCTCGAACCGGACCCCCTCCTCCCGCGCGTGGTGCACCTCTTCCTTCCGGGCGGGCAATTCGTCGAGCGAGCGGCGATAGATCATGACGACCTCGTCGGCGCCCAGCCGGAGCGCGGTGCGCGCGGAATCCATGGCCACGTTGCCGCCTCCCACCACCGCTACGCGGGAACCCCGCTTGACCGGCGTGTCGTAGCGGGGAAACCGGTAAGCCCGCATGAGGTTGACGCGGGTCAGGAACTCGTTCGATGAATAAACGCCGTTCAGGCTCTCGCCGGGGATGCCCATGAAACGCGGGAGCCCCGCTCCCATGCCGAGGTAGCAGGCGTCGAATTCTTCCAGAAGCTCATCGACGCCGATAAGCTTGCCCACGACGCTGTTCGTCAGAATTTCAACCCCCATGCGCTTAAGCGTTTCGATCTCGCGGGCCACGATTTCCTTGGGCAGCCGGAACTCGGGAATGCCGTAGACGAGGACCCCGCCCGGCACGTGCAGGGCCTCGAAAACCGTGACGGCGTGACCTTGCCGCGCCAGCTCGTAAGCGCAGGTGAGCCCCGAAGGCCCGCTGCCGACGATGGCGGCTTTCCTGCCCGTCGGATGCGCGACAAACGGGGTTTTCGGATCGCTGCTCTTCATCTCCTGGTCAGCTACGAAGCGCTCCAGCCTGCCGATGGCAACGGGCTCCATTTTTTTCGCGAGCGTGCAGAATTTCTCGCATTGGTTCTCCTGCGGGCAGACCCTGCCGCAGACCGCGGGCAACAGGTTCGCTTCCTTCACGAGCTCGATGGCCTTCGAAAAATCGCCTTCTTTGACCGCCTTGATGAACCGCGGGATGGGCACGTGCACCGGGCAACCGCCGACGCACTTGGGCTCCTTGCACTGGAGACACCGGCCGGCTTCCGCCATTGCCAGCTCCGGCGTATAGCCCAGGGCGACCTCCTCGAAGTTGCTTCTTCTGACCAGGGGGTCCTGCTCGGGGATGGGGGTCTTCTTCGGTGATATTTTTTTCGGTTTATTAACTTCCGGTTCCATGGTGATGATTACCGTCTGTCGAAAGAAATAAAATCTCTCCCGACTCAAATTCATGCAAAACAAATTTACTCTTTTGTTTTTAGGATTTCCTGGCGCTCTTCGCGTCTTCGCGGTTCCAAAGCTTTTAGTTGCGGCTTAACGCCTTACTACTCCACGATCGTTCCGGCGTGCCGCTTCCGCCACGATTCAAAAGACTCCTTCTGCTCGGAAGCGTATTTTTTCTGCCGGTTCATAAGAATATCCCAGTCCACGAGGTGTCCGTCGAACTCCGGCCCATCCGTGCAGGCGAACAACGTCTCGCCCCCCACGCTCACGCGGCAACCGCCGCACATGCCCGTGCCGTCGACCATGATCGGGTTCAGGCTCACAACGGTCTTGACGCCCAGGGGCCTCGTCGTCTCTGCCACGCCCTTCATCATGATTGCCGGGCCCACGGTCACGACCAGTCCGGTCCCTCCGTTCCGCTCAAGCTCGCTCCGAAGCGCGGTCGTCACGAGCCCCTTCATTCCCTTGCTTCCATCGTCGGTCGTTATGATGACGCGGTCGCAGAGCGTTTCCATTTCCTTCTCGTAAATCAGCAAGTCGCTCGAGCGCGCGCCCATGATGCAGACCACTTCGTTGCCCGCGGCTTTGAGCGCGCGCGCGATGGGATAGAGCGGCGCCACGCCAAAGCCGCCCCCCACGAGAACGACCTTGCCGAAACATTCAATATGGGTGGGGTTTCCAAGCGGTCCGCAGAGATCAAGCACGTCGTCTCCGGTCTTGAAAAGCGACATCTCGGTCGTGGTCTTTCCCACCGCCATGACGATCAGGCTGATCGTCCCTTCCGCGGGATTGATATCGGCCAGGGACAGCGGGATGCGCTCGCCGTTTTCGTGGAGCCTGATGATGACGAACTGGCCCGGCAGCGCCTTCCTGGAGATGAGCGGCGCGGCGAGCTTGTAGTAAAACACATCGGGCTGCCTGAGTAATTTTTTTTCGAGTATGGTAGCCATGGTATTTCAAAAGAGGACGGCAAACTTTGATTATGCCGGATACGGGTTGTTATAGTATCACTTTTTATCGGCCAGTGGTAGAAAAATTATTGGTCCCGGAGTATATATGTCTATTTTATAAGATATAGGGCGTGGAAGAAGATGGGGCATCCCAATGAACCTAAGGCTATGGCTTCGCCCCGGTGAAGGTGGTCCGCGACCCGCGGATAAGCTGGTCGGAAAAGAGGATCTTCATCTGCTCCGCGGTTTTGAGGTTTAAAGCATAATACACCTTGCGCGGCGCTGCCGCGGGGATCGTGCTCGGAGGCGTGCCTTTCAACACCATCACCGCCATGCCCCCTGCCTGCGCGCCGATATCAGAATAGTCCCATTCGAGGGAGTAGAGCGCGCCGGCCTTGACCCAGGTGGGCGAAATGCCGACGAGCGGGATGCTGTTTCGGACCGAAAAGAGGAGGACATTCTTCGCGGTCTCACGCGTCATAGCGACGGCATCGGCAATTCCCAAGAGAACGTCGACCTTCTTCGCCAGGTTTTCGAGCGCGGCGGGCACGTCCTGCGGGGACCGGACCTCCTGGGGCACGAACTTCAGCCCCATGTTTTGCATGATGCGACCGGCGGCTTCGACCCGTTTCTGGTTTTCCCCGGTGCTGTAAATGACTCCCACGGACTTCGCCGTCGGCACGAGGACCTGCAGCCAGCTGATCTGCACTTCGAATGAGAACTCCAGGCCCACGCCGGTCGCGTTCGGTGCTTTTTTCAGACCGTCGGACCGCAGCACCATGCAGGCGACAATGGGAATGTCGGGGATTTCTTTCACCGCGGCGTCGGTTGCAAGTGAACCGAGCGTCAGGATGAGTTTCGCGCCGCTTTTTTTCACGTCTTGCACTGCCTGGGCCGCCTTGGCAGCGCTGCCGTCGAGCTTGTGGACCTCGTAGTCCGCCTGCACCGCCGCCTTGTCGAGGTAGCCCTGAAAGCCCTTGAGCGCTTCTTCAAAGGGCGCGTCCTTCGAGCTTACGAGCACGGCGATTTTCTCGGCGGCAAGGGCGCTCGCAAGCAGCGGGGAAAAGAGCAGGAACGCTGCAGCAGCCGCGGTGAAAATAATCGTTCGTATATGCATGCCGTTTTCCGTGTTAGAACGCATAGGTCAACTTCAAGCGATACGTGCGGCCGTCCTGCTGTACCGTATCAAGCGGGTTGAGGTCACTAAACGATACAGGGTCGCTGTATTTTTTGTTCAGGAGGTTGTAAACGCTTGCCGACACCTCGAGCCGGGTGAGGAGGTTTCGGGTGAAAAGGGTAACATTCGTGAGGTAGACAGCCGGCGTGTAGTTGCCCGCCTCGGTCCTTCGTGTGCTCAGGTACTGCTCTTCGATGCCCGCAAAAATTTTCTCTTTCATGATGGGCGTTGAAAAATTCAGCTTCGCCAGCTGCGCCGGGGAATTCGTCAACGGCTCGCCGGTCTCATTGTTGATTGCCCGCTGAAGCGTGTAACTGAATCTGCCCTCGCCTCCATTGGACCATTTATTGTCAAGCTCCAGTTCCCCGCCCCGCGCCCGGATCTCGCCCACGTTTTCAAACCGTGATCCGTCGATGGTGCCCACCTGGTCTATCAGGTCCTTGATTCGGTAATAATATCCCGCGACGCTGGCATGGAAGCCTTCGCCCAGGTAATGTTCGTACACCAGCTCGTAGGTTTTGATCTTCTCTGGTTTAAGCTCGGGGTTGGACGCGTTCAGCACGGTGGTGGAATAGAAGAGCTCGTAGACGTTCGGGATGCGGAAGGCGCTTCCGGCGAGAAACTTTATCGCGCTCTTGTCGGTCGGGCTGTAAATGAATGCAAGGCGCGGGTTGGTCGTCCCCCCGAACTCGGAATAATGGTCATACCGGACCCCGGCGTTCAACACCATCTTTTTCGAGAGGGTGATTTCATCCTGGAGATAAGAAGCCCAATCTCTCGATCGTCTTTGATCGTCAAGGTACAGGGTGTACGGAAAAACATCATAATTTCTCTGGTCCTGGCGCGTATTACCCGTATATTCCGCGCCGGCGATCACGCGGTGCGTGTCGAAGAACCGCGTGGCGAGCTTGACGTCGCCCCCCGTCCAGTCCCCGAACCCGAAGTCCTTGTTCACAACCCCCGTGTAAATATAATCGCCGTAATACCAATAATAGTCCGAAAACATTCTTGCTTCAATATCGGTCTCTTTGCCAAGACCGTGCTCGTATTTCATGTCGAGATAGGAATGTCCGTCCGTCGTCTTGTTGCCGGGATCATTAAAGTCAGCGGCAAAGGATCCGGTCGGAATGCCTTTCGTCCTCTCCACATAAGCGCCTTCGAGGGTAAAATCACTGACCGATACCTTCGTAAAGAAGCTCTTGGCCCGGTCATAGTCCGCGTGGGCCGCGTTTCCGCCGTTCGTGGCACGCGGATCGGCATTCGGGTTCGCGGGATCGAACTCATTAAAGTGAAGCTGCTGGCCGTTGCTCTTGTAGCCCGTGCCCGAGATGATCGCGTCGAGGCCGTTCGCGTATTTGTCCCCGTAACTGAGCCGTTCCTGGTCTGTCGCATAGCTCGAAACGGCGCCCGATGCTTCGACGCCCTTGAGGTCCTTGCCGCTTTTGGTGATGACGTTTATGACGGCGAAGAAAGCGTTGCTCCCGTACAGGGACGCGCCCGGTCCGCGGATTACTTCGACCCGGTCGATCAAATCGACGTCGACGACCGCTTCCGTGCCGACGAAAGCCTGGTCGTAGAGATTGTCATTTGTCCGGTGGCCGTCGATAAGGAGCAGGATGCGGCTGTTGTAGTCGCCAGGCCTGCCGAAGCCGCGCACGCCCACGTAGCTGTAGTTGCGGTCATTGGTGATATAAAAGCCCCGGACGCTCCGGAGAACATCGACGAGCGTGCGGTACCCGTATTTTTTGATGTCGGCCGCCGTGATGATGCTCACGGAAGACGGGGCTGCGGTCACCTTCTGCTCGTATTTCGAAGCCCCGTACACCGACGGAATTTCTTCAAAGAGCATCGACTCTTCTCCGTAGCCGGATGCGGCGACGGCAACGTCGCCTTCCGCATGGGCAAAGAACGGCTGAAAAAAAATAAGTACCGCTGTGATAAAAACCTGAAGTGCCCCGATGACCACGGTGCGCATATTTGGATCCTCCTGTCTCTACGGCAATTTGGAGAATGTACTTGTACGGGCACGGGAAAACACGAACGCGCCCTTTCCTGATATAAGCTGCAATTGTAGCAGAAACGTCAAGCGATTGTACAGCCGAAACTACGGTAGCGAATTGACTCACAATAAATGTTACCCAAACGAATTCTGAATTATATCGTTGACTCATAATTCATGTTACCGGAACTATACCCCCAAAAGGAGGGTTAGTTCTGATGAGTCCAC
>JBGPHF010000088.1:0-6549 GCA_041484215.1 Nitrospirota bacterium | reverse complement strand
TGTTCACTATACTGTGTGTATGACGGTTGAATGGGACGAAGCAATTGAGGTCGGCGCGGTCTTCTCCCGCCGCGGGATCAGGCCTGTATGGTTTGCACGGAACAACAGGCAGGTCCGGGTCCGCGAGACGACGTTTTCGTGGAAGACGCGGGAAGGACGCGCAACGGTTATTCACTTTTCCGTGACCGACGGTCAGGGACTGTACGAGATCTGCTACAACGCCGAGATGATGGAATGGAGGCTGTTGAATTCGGAATGATTCTCCACATCGACATGAACGCCTTTTTCGCCTCCGTGGAACAGCGGGCGAACCCCGCGCTGCGCGGAAGGCCGATGGCCGTGATCGGCTCCAAACACCGGGGCGTGATCCTCTCGCCTTCCTATGAGGCGCGCGCCTTCGGCGTGAAGACGGGGATGACGTACGGGGAGGCGAAAAGGGCCTGCCCGGGAATCATGTTCGCAACCGCGGACTCGGCGAAGTATTCCCATGCATGCGAGCAGTTGATCAGGATCTGGTCGGACTTCACACCGGCGGTCGAACTATTTTCCATTGACGAGGCGTTCCTCGACGTGACCGGATGCGAGGCCCTGTTCGGCGATCCCGTGCGGATGGCCGTGCGGATCAAGGAGCGGATCTGGGAGGAAATGGCGCTGACGTGCTCAGTCGGTATCGGGCCGAACAAGCTGCTTGCCAAGCTCGGCAGCGACATGCAAAAGCCCGACGGCCTGGTGCTCCTTGATTCTGAGGATATCGACGCCGTGCTCGAAGACCTGCCGGTAAAGGAGATTTGCGGCATCGGCCCGAACCTTACGAAACAGTTGGGCTCGCTGGGGATCCGGACTTGCGGAGAACTGGCGCGCGCGCCGCTCCGGCTTTTGGTCTCCCGGTTCGGCGTTATCGGAGAACGGCTCCACGATATGGCACTGGGCATCGATGACGATCCCGTGGTACCGGCATCGGTCGAGGACGGTGAACCGAGCAAATCGATGGGCCACAGTATGACCCTCGACGAAGACTGCTCCGACCCTGTTATGATCGAACGCCATATCCTCCAGCTTTCGGAAAAGGTCGGCCGCAGGCTCAGGCGCGGGCGCTACAGCGGCAGGACGGTGACCGTGACCCTCCGGTACGCGGATTTTCACACTTTTTCGCGCCAGCGGCGTATTTTGCACGCTGTCAGCCACGGGCTGGATATTCATGCCGCGGCCGCGCGCATTCTGCGTGAGCTGCGTCTCGACCAGGCGGTCCGGCTCGTGGGCGTGAGCGTTTCCAACTTGGAGAGGAACATGGCGCAAATGCCGCTGTTCGCCGACGAACGAAAGCGGAGCTTCATCGCCGAGGCCATGGATGATATCAACGACCGGTACGGAGAATTTACCGTCACCTGGGGAACGCTTGCGGAGCGGCACCGGCATGAGCGGGTAATATCGCCGGCCTGGAGGCCGGGGGGAGACCGGCAGTATTAAATTGCGGATTTCAGATTTCGGATTGCGGATTGGTAAAAATTCAGCAAAACAGCAGAATGCAAAATCGTCGCTGCTTCTCTTCGTTTGGTAACGCTCTGGGAAGGTGTTTTATGAAAAAGAAACTGACCGTCCGTCAACAGTCAATCTACGACTTCATTCGCGCAACCATCGACAATCGCGGCATTCCCCCGACGATGCGCGAGATCGGGGAAGAGTTCGGCATCCGCTCGACGAACGGCGTGGAAGGTCATCTCGCGGCGCTTGAGCGGAGCGGGCTCATCGCGCGTGAGCGGGGAACGTCGCGCGGCATCGCGTTGCGAGAAGTGGGCGGTCCGATCGCGGCCGTTCCTCTCCTCGGCAGGGTCGCCGCCGGGACGCCGGCGCTTGCCCCTGAGAACCGCGAAGGGGAGGTCATGGTCGATCTCTCCCTGTTCTCTTTTCGAAGCGTCCGCAACATATTCGCCCTGAAGGTGAAGGGAGAGAGCATGGTGAATGCGCATATCCTGGACGGCGATACAATCCTGGTGCGCGCCCAAGCGACCGCGCGGGACGGCGATATCGTCGTCGCTCTCGTGGAGGGCGAGGCAACGGTCAAACGGTTTTTCGCAAGAAAAAACAGTGTGCGGCTACAGCCTGAAAACAGCAGTATGAAACCGATTATAATCGACCGCGGCGAGTTTCTTATCCTCGGGAAAGCGGTCGGAGTCCTCAGAAAACTTTCTTAGCGCCCAGGCCGCGGCCCGCTTGTTTTTTTTGCCTTGCCGTGTTATCGTTCAGTACTCGTTTGATGGTTATGGAAAGGCCGAACACCCTGAATGAAAAAACCAGTGCAAAAAATATCTCACGGTCTCTCGAGACGCGTTCATTTCCCCGAAGATGAACAACGGCTCCCCTGGCTCGCGCCGCTGCTCGAAGCCTATGCAATCGTGGATACGGGCGTGGCAATAGCCGTCCGCGATGAGAAAAAGAAGCGCCGGAAGGAGCTCGCTTGCGCACGAGGCTGCGGCAACTGCTGCGAGCATCAAAAAGACCTGCCCTTTTATCCCCACGAACTGGTCGGCATCTACTGGTATGTCTCTGAAAAAATAGACCCGCCTGCCAGGGACATCCTGAAAAGCCGACTTGCCGCTCATACGTCCGAGTCGGCGTGCCCATTCCTGATCGACCATGCCTGTGCCATCCATGCCGTCCGGCCCATCGGGTGCAGACAGTTCAACGTATTTTCCGCGCCCTGCGCTCCCGGCGAGGACCCCTACTACACACGCCGGGACGATGTGCTGACACCCTTGGTCGAATATACGGACCGGGCTTTCGCCTCGGTGCTGCCGTTTTACAATATGAAGAAGGGAGACGAGCTCTCCCGCTCGATAAGACTGGTCCGCGCGCAGATCATGAACATGCAGACATTTGACTGGAAAAAGCTCGTTGCCATTCTGGCGGAAGCAAAATCCCGGGAAGAATAATTCACACTGTTTTTTTCGGAGCAGGTTGTATTTGCATCGTTTTCTACGATCAAGCACCCTCCGGAGGCAGTGCCGAACGGACTTTTAACAAAAAAAATGGTTTACCGTAAAAATATTGACTTTTTCTTGTAAAAGCCGGATAATATTTTCTCATTTCGATTGTTTGCCGGAGAAACAAGGCTCCAGGGGGGGGAATGAAGGCTTTTACACGTCTCGTACTCGCGATCACTGTCTTGATTTCCGTTCTCATCCCATTCCCGGTTCACGCGCAGCAATCCCAGCAAAAGATCTTGATCGGTCTCATCCCCGAGATGAACGTCTTCAAGCAGAAGGCCCGGTTCAAGCTGCTCGGCGAGTATCTCGCGAAGAAGACGGGCATTCCGCTCGAATTTATTATACTCAGCAGGTACGGCAACATCATTGACCGCTTCAAAGCCGAGCACATGGATGGGGCCTTTTTCGGCTCTTTTACCGGTGCGCTCGCTATTGAGAAACTCGGCGTCGTTCCTCTGGCCCGTCCGGTGAACCTTGATAATACTTCGAGTTACCGCGGATATATCTTTGTGCGGAAGGACAGCGGGATCCGAACGGCCCGCGACATGAAGGGCAAAAAGATGGCCTTCGTCGAAAAAGCCACCACGGCCGGCTACCTTTATCCGCTCGCCTTTCTGCGCGAGAACGGCATAGCGGACATAGACCGTTATTTCGGCGCGTACTTTTTTGCCGGCAGTCACGACGCGGCCATCGCGGCTGTTCTGAGCGGCAAAGCCGATGTCGGAGCGGCTAAGCACAGCATCTATGATCGGGTCCGGAACGAGGACCCCCGGGTGGATCGGGAGCTGGTCATTTTGTCGGAATCGCCCTGGGTCCCGTCGAACGGGCTGTGCGTTCGCAGGGGGATCGATGAAGCGCTGAAACAGCGGCTTAAGCAGGCGCTTTTGTCGATCGATTCCGATCCCGAAGGGCAAGCGGTGCTCCGGCAGTTCGGCGCGGTAAAATTCATCGAAACGACCGTGCATGATTATCAGCCCGTTTTCGAACTCGCGAAAAAGGCCGGGATCGACATCAAATCCTACGATTACCGGAATAAATAACAAGCTGGCACCAGGCGGCTGGCCTCATTCAGCACGTGCCCGGCAGCATCGGCGCCTGACGGAATTAAGGATGTACGTATCATGAAACGAAAGATTGTCCTGTCCCTGCTCGCATTGTTTCTCTTCTCCGCTCTTGGAGCGGGTTCCGCCGCGCTGTATATCCGAAACACGACGACCACGCTCGAGCGCCTCATTGAACTTCACCAGATCGAAGACCTTCGGCAGGACCTCATTATTTCTATCCAGACCGTGCAGTCGGACCTCTATACGGTCCACACTTCGCTGGGCCGCAAACTCGACCTGATAGCCGATAATGTCACGAACCTCTCCGAGACGTCCCAAAAATGCTCGAGTTGCCATCATGCGGCAGACGTCGCCGGGAGAATCGCGGATATTCAGTCGGGCATAGAAGACTACCAGAACAAACTGAGCTATTACATCACCGCCTCGATGAACGATCAGCTGATCAACAAGCTTAAGCACGATGCCGCAATGGCGGGCAATCAACTGCTGATAAAGACCGAAGAAATGTCGGTCCAGGCGAGCCGCAAGCTCGAAGTCGTGACGCAGGATGCCGTGACGAAAGTCCATAAAGCATGGCTCATTCTTTCCGCGACCATGGTCCTGACTCTTTTGTTCGCCGTGTTCGTCGCGGTGAGTCTGACGAGGTCCATAACCCGGCCGATCGACACGCTGGTCAATGCGACGCGTATGATCGCGTCGGGGAACCTGGGTTATGCGATCACGTACCGGGACAAGACCGAGTTCGGCGAACTGGCCTCGCATTTCAACACGATGAGCGAGTCGCTGAAAAACGGGTACGCCAAGCTCGAAAACGAGATCAACGAAAGAAGACAGACCGAGGCGGCCCTGGTCGCTTCCGAGGCGTTCCTCGGCACCATCTTCGACAGCATCCGCGATCCCTTTTGCATCATCGATCGGTCCTACCGCATCGTGCGGGCGAACGAAGCGTACGCCCTTATGAAAAAAGTAGCGCTTCCCAAGCTCGTCGGAGCGACCTGTCACCGAACGCTGCATGACCGTGATGCCGTATGCGATGATTGCCTCATCGAAAAAACCTTTCAGTCCGGCGACGATTGCTCCAAGGAAAAACTCGTGGACCTCTCTGGCGGGATAGAGACCTGGTCCCAGATTTACACCTACCCCATTCACGACTCTAGCGGGGCCATCTCCCATGTCATCGAATACACGCATGACATTACCGAGCGGAAGCGGGCCGAGGAGGCGCTCCGGGAAAGCGAGGAGCGCTACGCCCTTGCCGCGCGCGGGGCGAACGACGGTCTGTGGGACTGGGACCTGATGAAGAACCGGATCCATTACTCCTATCGCTGGAAGGACATGCTCGGCTATACGGAAAAGGAACTGACCAGCCACCCCGAGGAGTGGCTGAGCCGGGTTCATCCCGACGATCGCGGAGAACTGGAAGCGAAAATCGCCGCGCACTTGGATGGCCGCAACCCGCACCTGGAAAGCGAATATCGCATCATGCACCGCGACGGGACGTTCCGCTGGATCCTTTGCCGGGGACTTGCCGTCCGGGACAAAAACGGCCAGGGCTACCGCATGGCGGGCTCCCAAACGGATATCACGCTCCGCAAGAAGGCAGAGGAACAGCTCGTCTATGATGCTTTCCACGACGCTCTCACGGGCTTGCCGAACCGGGCGTTGTTCATGGACCGTCTCCAGCACGTGATCCTCAGCACTCACCGTCACCCGGGAACGCTGTACGCCGTGCTCTTTCTCGATCTGGACCGTTTCAAGGTCGTGAATGACAGCCTCGGCCACACGGTGGGAGACGAGCTGCTTATCGTCGTCGGGCGGAGGCTCTCGGAATGCCTGCGTCCCGGCGACACGGTCGCGCGCTTGGGCGGCGACGAGTTTGCCGTGCTTCTCGAGGACATCAGTGACCAGGCGGACGCCGTCGAAATAGCCGACCGCATCCACGCCAAGATGACGTCGGCGGTTTTGGCCAAAGGAAATGAAACATTCGCTTCGGTCAGCATCGGGATCGCCCTGAGCACCCCGGCCTACGAGCGTCCCGAGCAGATTCTGCGAGACGCGGACGTCGCCATGTATCAGGCGAAAGCCAAGGGGAACGCGCGTTCCGAGATATTCGACAGCCGCATGCACGCCGGCATTCTTGACCGTTTGCAGCTCGAAGCGGACCTGCACAAGGCCGTGGACCACCAGGAGTTCCTTCTCCATTACCAGCCGATCATGGATTTGGAGCAGGAGCGACTGATCGGTTTCGAGGCGCTCATCCGTTGGCTCCACCCCAAGCGGGGCCTCGTTTATCCGATGGACTTCATTTCCCTTGCCGAGGAGAACGGGCTCATCAACGCTATCGGCGAGTGGGCCATGCGGGAGGCGTGCCGCCAATTGCAGGCCTGGCAACGGCAATATCCGTCGGCGCCGCCCTTGACGATGAGCATTAATATCTCCGGCAAGCAGTTTGCGCAGGCGGATTTGATCGGCATCTTAAGCGGAATTCTCGCCGAAACGGG
>JBGPHF010000087.1:0-6599 GCA_041484215.1 Nitrospirota bacterium | reverse complement strand
GTCGGCGACGAGCTGCTCAAGTCCGTCGCGGAGCGGCTGTCGAAATGCGTGCGGCAGACCGACTACATAGCGCGGCCGGGCGAAGAAGCTTTTTTCAGCATGGTTTCCCGCCTCGGCGGTGATGAGTTCGTCGTGCTCCTGAACGATATAACCCAGGGCCATGACGCCGCTGTCGTGGCGAACCGCATCCTGAAGGAAGTCAGCCAACCTTTTCTTCTGAGCGGGCACGAGATGTTTATTTCCACAAGCATCGGCATCTCCCTCTACCCGGCGGACGGCGAGGATGCTGAAACTCTTCTGAAAAATGCGGACACCGCCATGTACAGCGCGAAAGAACAGGGGAAAAACAAGCATCTGTTTTTTGCGAGCTCCATGAACGCCAAGGCGCTCGAACGGTTCACCACGGAGAACGAACTGCACCGCGCGCTGGAGCGCAAGGAGCTCCTCCTCTATTATCAGCCGAAATTCGACGTGCGCAGCGGCACGATTACCGGCTTTGAAGCGCTCATCCGGTGGAAACACCCGGAGAAGGGGCTCGTTTCGCCCGCCGTCTTCATCCCTTTGGCCGAAGAAACAGGACTCATCATCCCGATCGGCGAGTGGGTGCTGAAAACCGCCTGCCTGCACTGCAAAGCCTGGCAGGCCCTGGGGTTCGCACCGCTTCCGGTTTCGGTGAATATCTCGAAGCGCCAGTTCGAGCAGCACAAGCTCGTGGAAACCGTGATGACGGCCTTGCGCGAAGCGGAGCTCTCCCCCGAAAGCCTCGAACTGGAAATCACGGAAAGCATGATTATGCAAAATCCGGAAAGGGCGATTGCCATTCTCCATGAGCTGAAGGCAAAAGGCATACGGACCTCGCTTGATGATTTCGGCACCGGATATTCCTCGCTGAGTTATCTGCGGAGATTTCCTCTGGATTCCCTGAAGATCGATCGGTCCTTTGTCATGCATGTTACGACCAGCCCCGATGACGCCGCCATCGCCTCCGCGATCCTGGCCATGGCGCAGGCGCTGAAACTCAAGGTCGTGGCTGAGGGAGTGGAAACGGATCAGCAGCTGGCGTTTCTCCGCGGTCTCAGGTGCGATGAAGCGCAGGGTTTCCTTTTCAGCAAGCCGCTTCCCGCCGAGCAATGCGCTGAATTTATCACGAAGGCATTTTCGCGGGGTTGAGTAAGTGCTGTTCTTACCGCCCACACATACCGAGGCCGATGCGTAACATCGGGAAGCCATTGCTGTTGCCAGCGAGCAGCGCCCATAGAATATAAGACTATGCTTCTTCCTGAATCAAATGAAGTTTCCATTCATCGGAACACATAAAGTTGCAATCTGCATCACTCCTCGAGTATTTTAAAATATTTTACATACCTAATCCTACAATTTGCTATACTGTTATAATCGTAACTTTAGGGTTATATCTTAGTGCGATCAATCGCAGGGGGATATTCTTAATGAACCGAAGGATACTTCTATTAATCGTATGCGCTTTATTCTGGTCGAGCTGCGAGAGCGGCACAGCAAAGTTGGCATCGATTGGGCAGCATGAAAAAGAATGCTTTGAAACTTATAACCCCTATAATGACGGCAGTGGATATGATGTCGGTTACAAGTGGGCAAGAAAAATGGGGGGAACATGCGATGGCCATCCTCATTCTTTTAAGGTCGGCTGTTTAGAATACTACCGTCAATTGACCGAATATAATAAATACATGGCTAATAGACGAACTACCATTTGAAGTATGCGGCGTACTCTCCTTCCGGTATTCTGAATTTCATTGCAGATACTTCTTCTGTCATTAGAGATCGAGGTAAATAAAGATGCCTGACAGTCATAGGTCAATAGACCCGCGTACTGAGGGCGAGCAGATACTGAAAACCATCATCGATATCGTGCCGGAGTGCATTAAAGTCCTCGACGAACAGGGGGGCCTGATCATGATGAACCGGGCCGGTCTGGACATGATCCAGGTGGATTCGCTGGATCAGGTCAAGGGCCAGTGCATCTACCCGATGATTACGTCCGAGTTCCGAGCAGAATTCATGGATCTGACAAAGCGGGTCTTCCAGGGTGAATCCGGGACACTCATGTTTGAGATCGTCGGCAGGAAAGGCAGACAATTATGGCTTGAAACCCGTGCGGTTCCTCTTCGCAATAAAGACAACGACATCACCGCCCTGCTTGGTGTGACTCGCGATGTTACAGAAAATATTCGAACCGAACGGGAGCGGGATAAGTTGATCGCCGACTTGCAAAAGGCCCTTGCCGAGATTAAGACCCTTCATGGCCTTCTGCCGATCTGCTCATCCTGCAAGAAGATTCGTGACGACAAGGGGTCATGGACACAGATAGAAGTATATATTAGAAAACATTCAGAAGCTGAGTTTACTCACGGCTTGTGCCAAGAATGCGCGAAAACGCTATATCCTAAGCATTTCAAAAAGGAAGAGTAATAAATAATCCGGACGTTACTTGATTGGATGCAAGACCATCGACAGCATGTTTCAACCGGTATTTCTCATCTTATTCAACATAGCATCGATGCATAGCAAGGTGTGGTTGATATCTACTCGCACGGAGCAACAGCGTGTGCGAAATTCTCGAAACCGTTGCTCCGCTCCCTATTTTAACCGCTACATCCTCACAAACGCATCCTTGGGCGCGTTGCACACGGGGCAGTTCCAGCCTTCGGGAAGGTCCTCGAACTTCGTCCCTTCTTTCGCATCATCGTACACGTAACCGCAGATCATACACCGCCACATCAGCATCTCCTCACCAGGATCGTTTAAACGTTTGAATGTTTGAACGTTTGAGCGTTCAAACTAAATTTTTACTTCGCGTCCCGGCACTCGCCCGAGAGCGTGCCGTCGAATTTTTTATGCAGCTCCTTCGTCTTCTCCCCAAACAGCTTGCCGAAATCGTAGCACTTCTTTTCGTCTTCCACGCTCGGCCGGTACAGGACCTCCACGCCGGGCTCGACCGTTTCGAGGCCCATTTTTTTAAAAATCTCATAGGCCTCCTTCACCGCGCCTCCGCCCCAGCCGAAACTTCCGAACGCGCCGGCGAGCCGGTTCTTCGGCCGCAGGCCCCGGAGGTGCGTGAGAAACTCGGCCACGCTCGGGAACATGATGTTATTGAGCGTCGGCGTGCCCACGAGCATCGCCCGGGACTCCCAGATCCGCTTGATGGCTATGCTCGTCGGGGTGGAACGCAGCTTCACCACCTCGACCTCCACGCCGGAGGCCTTGACCCCCTGCATGATCGCGAGCGTCATGTGTTCCGTGCTCTGCCACATGGTGTCGTAGACGATGACCACGCGCAGGTCGGCCTTGTCGTTCGCCATGTCCTCGTACATGCGCAGAATCTTGCCCGGGTCCCGCCGCCAGATGATGCCGTGGTCCGGGGCGATCATGTCGATTTCGAGGCCGAGCTTCCGGACTTCCGCGAGCTTCGCCTTGATGAGCGCTCCGAAGGGCATCAGGATGTTCGCGTAGTAGTCCCTGACCGCGTGCTCGAGCTCCACCACGGAACAGTTATCGCAATATTCGTCGTCGAATCGGGCCGAGGACGCAATATGCTGGCCGAAGGCGTCCTGGCTGATGAGGAGCTTGTCCTCCTTGATGTAGCTCATCATGGAATCGGGCCAGTGGAGCATGGGCGTCTCCAGGAACGTGACGGTTTTTGTCCCGGTATCGAGCGTATCGCCGGTCTTGACGATGCGGAACTTCCATGCAGACGTGTCGAAGAACCGGTCGAGGGCCTTCTTGCCGCGCTCCGTGATGTGGATCACGGCTTTGGGCGTGAGCTCCATGATCCGGTCGAGACTCGACGCGTGGTCGTTCTCGATGTGGTTCACGATGATGTTCTCTATCTTCGCCGGATCGACCAGGCTTTTGACGTTCTCAATCGTGTACTCGGAAAAATCGTGCTTCACCGTATCGACCAGCGTCACGTGCTTGTCAAGAATGAGGTAGTTGTTGTAGGAAGTGCCGTTCGGCGTAACGTAGCCGTGGAAGTCCCGCACCGCCCAGTCGATCGCGCCTACCCAATAGATGCCGGATTTTATCTCTACTGCGCGCATAAGGCCTCCCGTGCCAGGTGAAGTGTCCCAACGTTAATTTAATTTTAAGGAAGGAAGAATGGGGAAGTTTTCGTCCGCATAGTGTCTGGAATAACTATAATCCACGGAGCCGGGGGTGTCAAGTGTTTCCCGTCAACAGCGGCGCGCGTAGCGAAGGCTCGCCTTACGGGCTGCGCGCAGCTTACCGGTAGCTGAAGAGGTTGCGGTACTTGGCGTCGGTTTCGACGAAGACCTTCACGATCTCGGGATCGAACTGCGTGCCGGAGTTCGCCAGGAGCTCGGCGATGGCGCTGTCGTGGTCCGCGGCTGAGCGATAGGGGCGGGTCGAGAGGATCGCGTCGTACGTATCCGCCACGGCGATGATCCGGGCGGCCCGGGGGATTTGTTCCCCGGCTTTGCCCTCGGGGTAGCCGCTGCCGTCGAAATTCTCATGGTGGTGCAAAATGGCGGGAAGTATGCGCTCGAAGTGCTTGAGCGGCTTCAGGATCTCCACGCCCTTTTGGGGATGGACCTTGATGATATCGCGCTCCGCGTCCGTCAGGGGCCCTTCCTTGCCGAGAATGAAATCGGTAATGCCGATTTTCCCGATATCGTGCAGGAGCGCGGCGGTCTTGAGGTCGTCCCGGTCCGCCTCGCCCAGATCGAGCGCGGCGGCGATAAGCCGTGCGTGGTAACTCACCCGCCTGCTGTGCCCGTAGGTCCCCTTGTCGCGCTGCTCCATGGCCTGCGCGAGCGACGACAGAACGCGGGTATACACCCGGTTCAGCTCCTCGGTCTTCTCGTTCACGGCGAGCTCCAGCCCCTTCAGCCATTCCTTTTTTTCCCGTTCGAGGTCCCGTTTCTTTTGCACGTACTCGATGCTCCGGACGAGGTCGGTGAGCAAAAAGGGCTTGCTGATGAAGTCCGACGCCCCGGTTTTCAGCGACTGGACGGCGAGGTCGGTGCTGGCGTTCGCGGTCATGATCACAAAAGAAAGGTCGGACCGCAGGTCCGCCATCGACTGCATCAGATCGAGCCCGCGGGAGGGGCCGAGGAACTGGTCGAGGAAGACGACGTCGTAAGTGTTGTGGGAAACGAGTTGGAGCGCCTCGTCGGCCCGCGCGGCCCCGGACACGAAGTAGCCCGCGTCCGTAAGCATCATGGTGAAGACCTCGAGGATCCTCGGTTCGTCGTCGACGAACAATATCCGTGCAGTTTCCGTCATAGCATCCTCCGCGGGGTTACTCCGCTCCTAAAAAGACGTTCACATCCACTTCGCCGCAGTCGGACATGAGCGGTATCCGGAGCGCTTCCCGCTTGAAAAGGCTCGAAGCGGCGTGCGTCCGGACGCTGACCTCGGGGGGTAGAATCGAAAAGTCGAACCCGAGATCGTTCAAGGCGCTCACCGCGTTTCCGGCGATCATGTTTCCCAGCTCCACCAGCGCGTCCAGGTTCTCCGGCGTCAGGGTATCGATCCGGTCACCCGTGAGAGTGGAGCAGATCCGGAGCGCCGTAAGATCGTCCATGGACAGCAGCAGGTCGCCCTCTGAGTCCCCGGTTATCCTGACGGAGACGACCACGTCCCCGTAAATACTGTCGCCCTGCAGCACGACGACTTCGCCGCGGCTGACAGTTTGATGAAGCGTGCAGTCGAGGACCTCCTGGGTCGTCGTTACCAGGGGATTGATGTAGTCGAATCGCATATCAGCCTCCCGTTGTTTTTTTTATCACGTCCCTAATGATCATGCCCGCGTAGTCCGCGGTGTAGGGCTTGGTCACGAAGCTCTTGGCCCCGAGACAGATCGCCTTCCACACCATTTCCTTGTGGCCCAGGGAGCTCACGATGACGACCACGGCGTTTTTGTCCTGCTCGATGATTTTGCGGAGCGTTTCGACCCCGTCGAGCACCGGCATGGTGATGTCGAGCACCACGAGATCGGGGTGCAATTTGCCGAAGAGGTCGAGCGCTTCCTGCCCGTTCGCCGCCTCTCCCACCACGTTTCCGCCCAGCTTCGTCAGAACGCCGGCGATGTTTTTCCGCGCGAACGCGGAATCGTCGGCGATGATGCAGCTGAAGTCCTTTTTTTCCGTATCAGCACTCGAGTGCGCCATATACTGCCTCCTTCGTCGGGAAGCGCTCCGTCAGGAACGCACCCAGGTTCTCGAGAGAAACCACCTCGGTAATATGATTCATTTCAATCGCTACTTTCGGCATGCCGAAAACAATGCAGCTCTTCTCGTCCTGGGCGATGGTAAACCCGCCCCGCTCCCTGATCTCGCCGATGCCCTCCGCGCCGTCCGCGCCCATGCCGGTCATGATGAGGCCCGTGGAGCGCTGCCCGTACTCGGCCGCGACGGAGCGGAAGAGCACGTCCGCGGAAGGCCGGTGTCCGCTGACCGGCGGCGCGTCGGAAATAACGGCGATCGTCCCAAGCGGCATCCGCTTGATCTTGAGATGGCGGTTTCCCGGCGCGACGAGCGCCCTTCCCGGAAGGACAAGATCCCCGTCCCGGGCCTCCTTGACCTCGATCGCGCAGGAAGAAT
>JBGPHF010000086.1:0-6633 GCA_041484215.1 Nitrospirota bacterium | reverse complement strand
GACACCGTATCGCGCCACAACATTACTTCGTCGCGCCAGACGTTGTTTCTCAGGTATGCGGCCGCGCAAAGAACAGCGACAACGGCGACCGCGAGAACAGATGCGCTTATTTTGATGTGGACTTTCAAATCCAAGTTCAACGGCCCTTCTGAAGTTTTTCGAGCTTGCTCCGCGCTTCCCTGAAGAGGGGGTCGCAGCCAAGCGCGATGCTTCGTTGACTGTCCATGCTCCTTCATCAGGCGGATAGATTACCACGAGGCAAGACAGGAAAGCAAATGGGAAAAATCCACAAAGAACTTGATTGACATCAGGACGTAAATGTGGTGGAATGCGCCCCGGGGGTTCTTTATGACCACAACCATTCTTATTGCGGATGACCATAAGCTTATGCGCCAGGGGCTCCATGCCCTGATCGAGGAGCAGCCAGATATGACGGTAATAGGACAGGCGGAGAACGGCGAAGTTGCGGTCGAGCTTGCCGCGAAACTATCGCCCCAGGTCGTGTTGATGGACAACTCCATGCCCGGGCTCGGCGGGGTAGAAGCGACGCGCAGAATCGTGGCAGCGAACGGCGAGGCAAAAATCATCGGGCTTTCAATGTACATGAAAAAAGGAGTCGTTCTGGACATGCTCCATGCCGGCGCGACCGGATACCTCCTGAAAGACTGCGCCTTTGAGGAAGTCGCCGCAGCCGTGCGCACCGTAGTAGCGGGGCGCGCCTATCTGAGTCCGCAGATCTCCGACGTTTTATACAAGGACATTCTCCAGCACATACCCACGAACGACAGGTCTTCTTGCGCCGCCCTCACGGAAAGGGAGCTAACGGTCCTGGAACTTCTTGCCGAGGGAAAAAGCACTAAGGAAATCGCAGTGATGCTTAATGTCAGCGACAAAACAATTGAACTCGATCGCCAGAAGATCATGTGCAAACTGAAATATTTCGACTGCGGCGGATCTTGTGAAATTCTCTCTCCGCATCGGCCTCACTACTCTGAACCCCTAACGAAAAGCTCGCAAAAACTCTTGATATAATGGCTTTTTTTCCATCTTCAGTAATGCCTCGGCCGAACCCCGGCATCTAGAACTCGCACGCCAACGCTTTGATGCGACACCTCACCCTACAGTCGCTTTAGGGAATTCCTAAAATCACGCCTCAAAATTTAGGAAAAAACGTAAAAAAGACGTGAAGATTTAGGAATTTTCTAATGGCTTTTCCGTCCTGCTCGTGCTACCGTTTTTCCGCCAAGCCGCAGCACACCAAGAAAACCATCAAGATAGTTTCGAATAACCGAAACATAGGGGGGGTGATGCCGGAAAGGAGGACCGGCAAGCGGAGCCAGCGCGGTTTGCTTTAAAAAAGTTCGTATGCAGTTTAATCTCAACCAAAAAAGGAGAAAGTGCAATGAGTACGAAAAAAATCAACGTTGCAGCGGTTTGTGCTGTTCTGTGTTTGTTTTTCAGTGTAAATGCGTTTGCATTAACGGTCAATACGAATGATATTGTCAACGGGGCCGTTACAACGCCGAAAATCGCCGACTCGGCGGTTACCAGCGCGAAAGTAGCCGATGGCGCCGTGACGTCGAGCAAAATTTCGAATGGGTCCATCACCGCGCCGAAATTGGGGATTGTCTGTCCCGACGGCCAGTATCTCCAATATACTACCGCTGGCGGCTGGGCATGCAGCGTAGGAACGCCGGGACTGACCGGTCCTCAAGGCCCGGCAGGTCCGCAGGGGGCTACAGGTACAACGGGTTCTCAGGGGCCTATGGGTCTTACCGGTCCGCAAGGCGCAACAGGTGCAACTGGCCTTCAGGGTCCAGCGGGTTCACAGGGGTCGATTGGTGATACAGGTGCAACCGGTCCCCAAGGCTCAGCCGGCTCAATGCCGCATTATGCAAATGTTGCCGTGGTAGCCAAAAGCGGCGGCGATTATGTGGATCCGGTCACGGCAATGAATGATTCGGCAACCTGGTGTGGTATACCCTCTGCAACAAATCCCTGCATGTTAAAGATAATGCCAGGAGTATATGATATAGGCAGTAATCGTCTATTTACGCCGGAATTCGTTGATATCGAGGGATCAGGAGAGGGTGTTACTCGAATCAAAGGTAATTCCGATAGTTGGATGATATGGTTAGTTTCTGAATTACGTTTTATTACCGTTGAAAATTACGGTGGAAATGGAGCTGTTATTGGTTACACTTACGCCTCCAACGGTCAAGGTGCAACCATTTTATCGCACGTTACGTTGATAGTTTCACCGAGCAACTCGGGTAACGGATTCACTGGTTGGAGTTCCTCAACGTTAAATAACGTAACTGTTAAAGTATCAGGAGGCTCGGGAGATGGCGTTAAATCAGTGGGTAATGGATCGCTTACTTTAAACAATGTTACGGTAAACATTGATTCAAATATGTTTAGAGCGTACGGGATTCATTCTGAAGGTGGGGACGTAATTTTGAATAATGTAAATGTATCTGCGCTTGGATCGTCGTATAGCTTTGGTGTTTACTTCACCAGTGGTTCACTGACTATAAAAGGGTCAACTATTAAGGTGGGGGCGGGTTCAGAACAAAATTTTAGCATATTCGGCGGTTACGGCGCTGCAGGTGCTAAAATTGCAAACACAGAGCTAGACGGTCCGGTCCTAAATTCCGGGATAATCTGTATAGGAGTCTACGACGCCAGTTTCAATCAAATAACTTGCCAATAATTAAAGATTGCGTTGCGTGATGGAACAATCGAATGCAAAATTCTATAAAGGGAGGGTGTATGCTCACCCTCCCTTATTTTGAACTGAGTTAGAAAGTGACCACACATTCTGCGGCACGACGAGTGGAGATGTGAGATGCAGAAATAAAAGCGTGGATTGACACGGATGAGTTTCAGAAAATCAGATTATTTTTGGCCAGTAATGACTCATAATAACGTTTCAACCAGGAAAGCTGCGATTCCAGGCCACTCCGTAAGGCATTTTCAAAAACGAATACTACTTGTTATTTTTTAGTGAGGGTGGTATTTATACCGTAAGATGTGAAGAAAGATGCAAATGAAAAAATATCTTACGGCTGTCGTGTTGCTCACATTTATAATTCTTTCGTTTTTGCGCAATGCGGTTTGGAAAGATGAATGGACTCTCTATGCCGATATCACATCAAAAGCTCCCAACAAACCCAGAAGCATCACGAATCTGGGGCGCGCCGCCCTCGAAAGAAAAGATTTTGCCGCGGCGCTCGCCTTGTTCCTGAGGGCTCGCGACATCTATCCTTATCATAGTGCGATCTCGGTAAATCTCGGCATTGCATATGTCGGCCTGGGTCAGTGGACCCCAGCCAAACAGAGGTTCGAAGAAGCGATTGCCTTTGACGCAAGCGAGTCCGTCGCTTACTACAATCTCGGACTGCTTTATTATAAAATATTCAAGGACAACGGCCAAGCACTGGTTTATTTGCTTAAGGCGCGGGACTTAAATCCGAACGATCCTGAAGTGCATCTTTCTCTGGGTTTAGTCTACAGGGAGCTTGGCAAACACGATTTAGCTCAAAAAGAATTCATACTTCAAAAGACGCTCCGCTAGACAAACTGGTTTATCATTTCTCGTTCTGCCGCCACTCTCATAGCCCTCTTGTCACAAACTGCTTGACCCCTGCTTCAGCATGTGGGACAGCCTCACTAAAAGCGATCAATGGCGTCGGGTTTCGGGAATCAACGTTGATGCTTAAGTTGCATTTCTCTTGACAAGTCCCCTCCATCCGCCCGCGTCAACAGGATCACCCATTTGAAGGCTCCCTGTCAAGTGCAAAAGCCCACCTATGGCGAGAAAATGAAATTTTCTCGTCGTTGTTTGCGCAGTCATCGATTTCTTTACCATTGCCGTAGTTTTATTCAGTTTTAGTATCAGTTCTTCACTGTACCAAGTCACCCATCTGGATTAAGGCTCGCTGGTGTTGCTTTGCGTAACCCTTTCCCCGCGGAGCGGGGACCAGAAAATCTTCGGCTCCTTGCCGAAGGAATCAAGCACGTCAACAGGGTCTGGTCTTTTGTCATGATGTCAACCTCTAAAACTAAAATATTGCTCACGGTGGGAACGTGCAGACTTAGGTGCTAGGTGCAGGGCAATTTTAGTATGCATATATCTCAACGGCCTCAGCCATCTTCTTGTCACGCTTTCGTTTGTCCCGAGTATGCGCCCTAAAATATTTTTTCAAGCATCGGACAGGTAACGACTTATTTTTTTCCGCCAGATGATTTTGGAGGGACTCGATGCACATGTCCCGCTCGTCCTTCAGGAGTTCAACCTTGTCGAGATCTTCCGGGTAAAGAGAAAGCCGGCGTAAGGAGCGGTCCCGCCGCCGACAATCTAACCCGCGTGGGCGCCGGAGCATTGCCGCGGATCGTAGTAAGCCATCCGTTGACCCGGTGAAGCGAGTGGCGCTTTACATTTTCAGCTTCAAAAACAAGCCCAGGGCCTTGTCCACAAAGTGGATGTGGTTTTTCAGCCAGTCGACGAGCAGCTGGTTTGCGTCCTCAACGAGCGCGGGGCTCGCGCCCTCGGCCTTGAACCGATCTTTCAGCCTGCCGAAGGTCTTCACGAACTGCGCGTGCTGGGCCTTATGGGCCGTGGTGCTCGAATAGCCGAATTTATCCATGTACCGTTCTTCGGTGCCGAAGTGAAAAACCACGTAGTCATTGAGGAACGCGATGACCTTCTCGACTTCGCGCGTCTCCTGGGCCGCGTTGCCCCCTTTCCACGCCTCCACGAGGCTATCGATCCGCTTGAACAATTCCTTGTGCTGCTCATCGATCTCTTTCACGCCTGTTGCAAGGTCCGGGGTCCATTCTATCGCCATACGCAGAGTCTCCTTTTCCGGCCATAAACCGTCCGCCGCATGGTGGATACTATAGCATATCGGAATTCAAGTTTGAAGTTCAAAATCCCTCGGCGGCCCCTACTCCACGACCCACACAGCGCAGTTCTTGGCCTCATGGACGAGCTTGCTGGACGTGCTGCCGAAGAGAAATTCCTCGGCCTTCGACTTATGGTGCCGGCCGACAACGAGTGTGCAGCACGTGAGGTCGCAGCGGGTTTCGAGTATGGCCTCGGCGAACGACTTGGCCTCCTCGACGCAGGCGCGGGAGCGGACCTTGTCCTCGGGGAACCCGGACTGGACCAGGATACGGCGGTAGTTTTCGAGCATGCTGTTCGCTTCATCGAGCTCATTCTTGACCCAGGATCTCATCTCCTCGCCGCTGTCGAAAAAATCCTCCTCAGGCTCCGATATGACCCTGAGGAGCGTAACGACAAACCCCGGGAACCCGCCGAGGAAATCGGCCACGTAGAGCACGGCACGGCGCGAGCTGTCGGACTCGTCCACGGCGATAAGAAGATGTTTGTCCTTCACGGGCATATCGTCGGTTTTCATGGAACAGACTCCTTTCATCCTAAAAACGGCAGTTGGAACCACGGATGGACACAGATGAAAAAACAAAACCAGGAACTTACTGCTTTTCAACTAGCTGCATTATCCGTGTTCATCCGTGGTTAAATGTGCTTTCAGGTTCCGCGGTGAGTTCGCCCCTCGCCTCCCCCAGGTCTTCGAGCAGTTCCCTGGTCTCCTCGTAATAAACCGGCGCACCCAGGGAAAAGTGCATCAAAACGCGGTTCAGCTTCTCCGGGATGTAGGGAAATACCTTTTTGAGGTTGTTGACGCGGTTGCGGAACACGATGTTGAGGTCGTCTTCCGTCAACTTTTCGAGAAGCGCCGGGTTCTCACGGAGCAGGCGGTGCGTGGTGATGTCGCCGCGGCCCGTGATGAACAGCAAAATATTGCCGAGGCCGAACAGGTCATAGCCGAAGCGGCTTTCGCCGTGACGGTAATTGAAATCGAAATCGATCCACCGGTACCCGCCTGTTTCAACGTCCCTGATGAGGTGATCGCGCCGGATGTCACCGTGCTTTTCGCCGTTTTCGTGCAGGAACCCGATGGCCTTGACGATCCCGATAAACTCGTCGAGCAGGCCCGGGTAATCACGACGGAAGAAATCCTCGTGGTCCTTTCCCAGTTCGAGCGTGACCTGGCCCAGGGTCTTTCCCCTGATGAAGTCCAGGATGCGGAGCTGGTTTCCGGAGGAGTCGAGTACGGTCTCGCCCTGCATGAAGTCCGGCCTCCCCCGCACAAGTTCAAGAATGCGCGCTTCCTTCTGAGGGCTCCGTACGCATTCATACACAAAGTTTCCGATCCGAGCATTGAACCGTTCCTTAAAGACCCACTTGAGTATCTTGACGTCGCCGGTGAGAAGATCCCGTGCCCGTTTGACCCAGAATTTCTGCTCGTCGTCTATCCCGAACCTGCCCTCGCGTTCGTTGTTCCGGACGAAATAGGGAACGCCGCCCAGGATCACCACGTCGTCATAATCCACGCGGAAGAAATCCGCGGTATCCTTCACCCGCACCCGCTTCGGCACGCGCTCGCGCGGGACCCATTTCCGGATCATGCGCAGCAGTTCTTTTTCGGAGTAGCCGCTGTTTTCCTTCCCCATGAACACCGCTCCTTGCCCCTATTATATCAAAGACGATGTTTTCCTGAATCGCCATAGCTTTCCAGTTGATTCATAATTAAATGTTACCGGAAG
>JBGPHF010000085.1:0-6645 GCA_041484215.1 Nitrospirota bacterium | reverse complement strand
CGCTCCCACCCGCGAACGCGAGCGGCCTGATGCCCGCGTACGTGTACAGAATGGCCTCGCGTGTGATGGTAAGCCCCGGAAGAACGCGCCTGCTCTCGCGGAGCAGATAGTCCACCTCATCCCCGGTCGCGTGCACGCGGTCCAGGTCCTCGTCATACTTCGTGTCCGTGGTCCCGACCAGAGACCATTGATCGAAAGGTATGATGAAAAACATCCTCCCGTCCCGGGAGGTGACGAAGAGCGCCTGCTCGGAGAGCTTCGGCAGAACGAGGTGAATGCCCTTCGTGGGGAAAATGATCTTGTTCCGGTTGATGTTGCCCGACCGCCGCACCGAGTCGATCCAGGGGCCCGCGGCGTTGATCAGGACCTTTGTGCGATAAGCAGCAGTTTCCTTCGTGAGAACGTTCATCGCCGTCACCGTGATGCCGCCGTTCGCCTCGTCGATCTTTTCCACGCTGACGTAATTCAAGACGACTGCGCCGGCCTCGCGGGCGCCCACGATATTCTCCATCACCAGCCGTTCGGGCATCATGATCTGATGGTCGTAGAACAAGGCGCTTCCCGCAAGACCCTCCCGGTTCAGGCGCGGTTCGAAGGCGAGCGTCCTTTGCGTGTTGGAGGTGAAATAGTGCGGGATGTCGCTCTCGTGGGACAAAAGGTCGTAGAGATGGATGCCCAGGGAAATCATTGCCCTGCCGTGCGGATCGCCATCGTAGATGGGGATGACGAGTGGAATGGGATGGATGAGATAGGGCGCCATCCGCCGGAGAATGGCCCGCTCCCGGAGCGATTCGGCGACCAGGTCGACTTCGAAATTCGCCAGATACCGCAGCCCGCCGTGGATGAGGCGCGTGGACTTGGAAGTGACGCCCGAAGCGAAATCCCCTTTTTCGAGCAGCAGGCAGGATAGCCCGCGGAGCGCCGCGTCCCGCGCAACGCCAGCGCCCGTTATGCCTCCGCCGACGACGATGACGTCATAGATTGTTTCCGGATCAGACACCCGTGCGGGGTTCATGCAGCACCTTCCCTGACGACGCTTCTGTTAGGCGTTACGAAATTGTTACATCGAAACGCGGCGTTTTTCCACCAGCCTTCTCAGCGTCTGGGGCTTATTGGTGTAAATGCCGTCAACCTCCCAATCGAGGCATCTTTTCGCTTCGTCTTCGTTGTCCACCGTCCAGACGTACAGTTTGATCCCATGAGCATGACACGCCCTGACCAGCGGTTCGGTAACTGCGTTCTTTCTGAGGCTGAGCACGGGGTAACCCTTGGCCTGGTACCCGGCGACATGCCGTATCGAAAAGGCATCATAGATCACCGCGAGCGGCAGGTCGAGCATCACTCCCCGGGCCGCGAGCGCCTCCGCCTCTTTGAAAGAAGACACCATGAGGTACCCGGAATAGCGGTACTGAAAAAGATGGCGGCCGAGCACCGCTCCCGCCCCATCGCTTTTGATCTCGATATTGATCCCCGCCCTGCCGGCAACGAGCCTGAGCGCGTCGTCCAGGGTGGGGACCGGTTCGCCGTTCTTGAGCCTGATGCCGGCAAGCTCCAGGGACGTGGCTTGCTCGATATCGACGTCCCTGTCCGCAGTCCTGCCTGTTTGCTTGTCGTGCATTACGTAGAGGACGCCGTCCCTGCTCATGCGGAGGTCGAACTCTATCACGTCCACGGGAACGGACACGGCGAGTTCAAAGGCTTCGAGAGAATTTTCGAGCGCGCGGGAAGAGTCGCCGCGGTGCGCGATAATGAGTGGAATTCGCATGCAGTAAATTATACCTGAAATCGCGGAATCCGCGGCGGAAGCAGCGGGCCTGCCACAACGAAGCGAGAGATTCGCCGAAGGAAAACCGGAAGAACGGCGCCACGCCTAAACCGGGGTCAAGAGCGAAAAAACCGAGGCTTGGGTCATTCCTGCGATTTGCTCCCGACGACCTTTTCGATGATCTTGTCCTTGATGTCCTTGATCTGCTCGACGAGAGTTTTCTGCGGGGCCTGCGCCGCGGCCTGGCGGTGGATCACGGTCCTGACCATGACGAGCCGTTCGAGCGCAACGGTCTCTCCCTGCCGGTAGAGCTCCCGGGGATTGCTGAAATCCGCCCAGTGCGTGCCGCCGACCGAGGGATGGAGAACCACGTCGGCCTCCTGGACCAGAAGTTCGTTCAGGTAAATCCGCGACACGGCGTCGGCGCGCAGAACCACGTCCAGGCCGTATTTTTCCTCGAACCTGCCGATCTCGCTCGAAACGTCCACGGCTATGATGATGGAGGCGCCCATTTCCTTGGCGCAGCGTACGGGAACGCGCTCCACCCACCCCCCGTCCACAAGCAGCATGTCGCCGTCCACTACGGGAGGGAAGATGCCCGGCAGGGCGCAGCTTGCGCTGACCGCTCGGCGAAGCGAACCGTTCTTGTAGATGACACGTTTGCCGTTTCTGATGTCCGTGGCCACGCAGGCAAAAGGTATTTTCGTGTTTTCTATGTTGACGTCCGGTATCAGCGGGTAGATGAAATCTTCATATTCTTTTTCCGAGATGAACGCCGGCTTGGTGGCCGTGACGCCCCAGAAATAGCCTTTGCGGATGAGGTTGGCCATGTCGCTGAAAAACCCATGGTTCTTCCCATCGGGTTCCTCAAGGCGCCGGAGGAACTCCATGCGGGTCTTGCGCGACCGGAAACTGCGCAAGTACTGCTCTACCCTGTTCATCCAATACGAGGCGTCAGGGTTCGTCGCGTAGCAGCCGCCGACCAGCGCCCCGAGGCTCGTACCGACGATCATATCGATCGGGACGCGGGCGTCCTCAAAGACCTTGAGTACGCCCAAATGCGCCAGTCCCCGCGCCGCGCCGCCTCCCAAAGCCAGACATACTTTCGGTTCCATTCATACTCCCGTTCTCATGCGTTAAATGCCGTTTGCGAGGATATTTTATGCTAGCAATATAGCATCAACGGCAGAAGGTGTAAAGCACTTCAACAAAAAAATCATTGACTTAGTAGTGATCTTCGTGGTAATGTTCATAATATGAACGCCGATCGTCCGACAGTTTCAGGCACCGATCAGTACCGGGCTCTCCAAATCCTCGACGAGCTTTCCAACAACGATTCCCTCACCCAGCGGGACTTGAGCGGCCGAATGGGTATCGCCTTGGGGCTCGTCAATTCCTACATCAAGAACCTCGCAAAAAAAGGTTATATAACCGTTACGGCCATTCCGCCGAAACGGTACGCCTATTTCCTCACACCCAAGGGCTTTGCGGAAAAGACCCGGTTGACCTACGATCTTCTTCACGATTATACGAGGATCTATCGCGAAGCCCGGGAGAACCTGAAGCGGTTATTCCACGGTCTCAGCGCCGAAGGCGTCAAAAAAATGGTATTCGCCGGCTCCGATGAGATTGCCGAGATCGCATACCTGACCCTCCAGGAAACGCCGATCGAGCTGGTCGGCGTTGTGGATGGGGAGAATGCCGGCAACCTCTTCTTTGGGAAAGAGATCAAGCCGCTCGGAGGGATTTCCCGGATAAAGTACGACTGTATCGTGATCACCGCATACCTGAAGAGACAAAACATTTATCATGAACTACTGGACAGCGGGGCCGCCGCAAGCGATATTAAGGCAATTTTCCCGCTGTAATAAGGTCATCATGGAACTCCTTGAAAAGATCAGGAACAAAGAGGCGCGGATCGGCGTGATCGGCCTGGGTTATGTAGGGCTGCCCCTCGTCATTCGATTCTGCGAGGTAGGTTACCGGGTCATCGGTTTCGATATCGATCCGGCGAAAGTGACGCGGCTCAACAAAGGGGAGTCGTATATCAAGCACATTCGCGCGGAGCAGATTCAATCGCTCCTTGCTCGCGGCGCATTTTCGGCGACGAGCGATATGCAAAGACTCAAAGAGGCGGACGCCGTCATCATCTGCGTGCCGACTCCGCTCACGGACAATAGAGAACCGGACATGCAGTACGTTCAGGAGACGGCCGAACAAATCGTCGCGTCCTTGAGGCCGGGACAGATAATCTCCCTGGAATCCACAACGTACCCCGGCACGACCGAGGAACTCCTGCTGCCCCTCTTCGCGAAAACCGGTCTGCACGTGGGAAAGGATTTTTTTCTCGTGTTCTCGCCCGAACGGGAAGACCCCGGTCGTGTGGATTTTACCACGAAAAGCACGCCCAAAATAGTGGGCGGAGCAACGCCCCGCTGCCTGGAAATCGGGCAAGCCCTGTACTCGAATATTGTCGACCGGGTGGTTGCCGTATCTTCCACCAAGACCGCGGAAATGGTCAAGCTGCTCGAAAACATCTACCGGAGCGTGAATATTTCCCTAGTCAACGAGCTTAAAATCGTCTGCGACAGAATGAACATTAACATCTGGGAAGTGATCGAGGCCGCGAAAACGAAACCCTTCGGGTTCCAGGCCTTTTATCCAGGCCCCGGACTCGGCGGACATTGCATTCCCATCGATCCCTTCTATCTCACCTGGAAGGCGCGCGAGTACGACCTCTCCACGCGGTTCATCGAGCTTGCAGGAGAGATCGGCGCGCAGATGCCCTATTACGTCGTCCAGAAAATCATGGACGCGCTGAATGACCGCGGGAAGAGCATGAAAGGATCGAAAATCCTGGTGCTCGGCATCGCGTACAAAAAAGACGTTGATGACATGCGGGAATCCCCGGCGCTCAAGATCATCGAATTGCTGCTGGAAAAAGGTTCGCTCACGGATTATCACGATCCGTTCATCCCGGAGATGCCGCGCACGAGGCACTATGCCTTCGCCATGAAGAGCGCGCCGCTCACCGAAAAAACGCTGAAAAGCTACGATTGTATTCTCATCGCGACGGACCATTCGAGCTTACAATACGATTGGGTTGTCCAAAATTCCAGTCTGGTCGTGGACACCCGCAATGCGGTCAAAACCCCGAGCGACAAGGTGGTAAAGGCGTGACCATAATCAAGAACATCGGAGTAATCGGCGCCGGATATTGGGGAAAGAATATCGTCCGGAACCTTCACGAGCTGGGCGCGCTGCACACGGTATGCGACAGCAGCCAGACGACCCTCGATGCGCTGACCAAAACCTATCCAGGGATCGCCGTCACCGGATCTTTGAACGATGTACTCAGAAACGCTGAGATTAGGGCTGTCGCCGTGGCCTCCCCTGCCGCTACCCACTATGACGTCGTAAAGCAGGCGCTCCTGTCCGGCAAAGACGTGTATGTGGAAAAACCGCTCGCGCTTACGATGCGTGAGGCCGAGGAACTCGTCAGGACCGCGGAGCAGAAACAGCGAATCCTGATGGTTGGGCACCTGCTCCAGTATCATCCCGCGGTCATAAAACTGAAAGAACTCGTCTCCTCGGGGCAACTCGGCAAAATTCAGTACATTTATTCCAACCGTCTGAACATCGGAAAACTCCGGACCGAGGAAAACATTCTGTGGAGTTTCGCTCCTCATGACATTTCCGTCATCCTCATGCTCCTGGAAAAAGAGCCTGCTCGGGTCGCCTCGTTCGGCGGTGCATACGTAAACCCCGGTCTTTACGATACCACCATGACGACCCTGGAATTCCCGGATGGAGTAAAAAGCCATATCTTCGTAAGCTGGCTGAACCCCTTCAAAGAGCAGAAATTCGTCGTGGTCGGTTCCAAGGCCATGGCGGTCTTCGACGACGTGAGCGATCAGAAGCTCCTCTTCTATCCCCATTCGATTGAATGGAAGGAGGGCAGCATCCCCGTAGCCAGGAAGGCGGAGCACCAGCTCGTCCCGTTCGAGAAAGGCGAGCCGCTCAAGCTCGAGCTGAGCCATTTTCTGGAGTGCGTGCACGAGAGAAAGACACCGAAAACCGACGGAGCGGAAGGGCTCCGGGTGCTGCGCGTCCTCGAAGCCGCGGAAAAAAGCCTGGCCGCACGCGCAACGCGCGCCGTTGGACCGTCACCTGCCGCCGACACCGCCTACTTCGCTCACGAGAGCAGTTATGTCGATGACTCCGTACAGATCGGCGAAGGGACAAACATCTGGCACTTTTCTCATGTGCTGAAAGGATCGCAGCTCGGGAAAGGCTGTAAAATCGGCCAGAATGTCGTGATCGGTCCGAATGCCTCCATCGGAAACAATGTCAAGATCCAGAACAACGTCTCGGTCTACGAGGGCGTCGTACTGGAGGATGACGTCTTCTGCGGGCCGTCCATGGTGTTCACGAATGTCTTCAACCCCCGGAGCGAGATCCCGCGCATGAAAGAGCTCCGTCCGACCCTCGTAAAAAAGGGCGCAACCATCGGAGCGAACGCAACGATCGTCTGCGGAAATGCCATCGGCAGGTATGCCTTCATCGGCGCGGGCGCTGTCGTGACCAAGGACGTGCCGGACTACGGCCTCATAACCGGGAACCCCGGAATACTCTCGGGCTGGATATGCCGGTGCGGAGAGAAGCTCAAGCTGGTTAAGAACAAGGCGGCGTGCAAGGCCTGCAACAGGAGCTATCGTCTGAAAAACAAGATGCTGGAGGCTGTGGCCGAAAAATGAGATCCATTCCCATGCTCGATCTGAAGCTCGAATATGCATACATGAAAGCGGACATCGACGCCGCGATCCAGAAGTGTCTTGACCACCAGAAGTGGATCCTGGGGCCGGAGGTCAAGGAACTGG
>JBGPHF010000084.1:0-6701 GCA_041484215.1 Nitrospirota bacterium | reverse complement strand
GTCGGAGGAAGAATACCGGGAGGGAATAGGCCATATCGACGTCACCGAACAGCTGGATCTGGCGATCGTGGCCCCTGCTACGGCGAATGTCATCGGTAAAGTCGCTTCCGGCATTGCCGATGACGCCTTGACAACAGCTCTCCTGGCTGTGGCGTGCCCGCTCCTCATGGCTCCGGCCATGAACGACCGGATGTACGGAAATCCCCTAGTCCGGAAGAACATCGCTTTTCTCAAGGAACAGGGTGTTCATTTTGTCGAACCGGAAACCGGCCGGCTCGCCTGCGGCACGGTCGGTCAGGGACGGCTTGCCGAGGTTGATAGAATTCTTGAGGAAGCGGCCAAGGTTTTTCCTGCGGGAGATTTGGCGGGAATTTCCGTGCTGGTGACCGCTGGTCCCACCCGCGAGGCCATTGACGCAGTTCGCTTCATGAGTAATCCCTCGACCGGGAAAATGGGGTACGCGCTGGCCGCCGCTGCCAAGCAGCGGGGGGCTTCGGTCGTCCTCATATCCGGACCCACGGAAATCGCGCCGCCTCACGGGGTGTCCATCATATACGTGAAGAGTGCGGCGGATATGTACCGTGAAGTTATGGCCCGGGTCCCGGCATCAGAGGTCCTGATCATGGCTGCAGCAGTTTCGGATTTCAGACCGAGGGTCTCGTCGAGCCGAAAAATTAAAAAGCAGGAGGCGCCCGTCTCGCTTGACCTTGAGCAAACCGAAGACATTCTCTCCGCTGTCGCCCGAGTCCCGGGTAAGCGGCTGCTCGTGGGTTTTGCCGCGGAGACGGACAACCTTCTGGCCAATGCGATGCAAAAGCTGAAGAGTAAAAAACTCGACCTGATCGTAGCAAACGACATTTTACAAAAAGGCGCCGGTTTCGGAGAGGAAACCAATGCCGTAACCATGATAGACCGCGCCGGAAACAAGATCGAGCTGCCGACACTGCCAAAGACGGAAATAGCCGGCCGCATTCTTGACAAGGTTGTGGAACTCAAGGCAATATAAAGGATTTCGCCTTGACTTTGCGCGATGGTTTTTGGTAATATTTTTTTATAGGCTTGATTATGTAAAGAAAATTCATGGGAAATGATAACTCCGAAATACTAAAATTAACGGAAAAAATAGCGAAGGATCCAAAATCCAAGCTTTTTGTGCCGCTTGCTGAAGAGTACAAAAAAGCCGGGGATTTGGACATGGCTATGACCGTGTTGTCGGAAGGGCTCAAGAACAACCCCGGCTACGTCACCGCCAGATCGTTTTTAGGAAAACTACTGATCGAAAAGGGCGATCTTGCCGCCGCGCAAAAAGAATTTGAGGAAGTCATCAAAGTCATTCCCGATAATCTCATGGCTCAAAGGAAGCTGGGCGATATCTATACTCTCCAGAACAAGCGCGCCGAGGCGTTGAACCATTATAAGACTGTACTGACGCTCAATCCGAAAGATCAAGATACGATGGATCTTGTAGCAGATATTGAAGCAGGTCGTGACGTCAAGTCGAGGATTGCCGGACCTAAGCCGCAGGTAGCCGTTCCTCCCTCGGAAAATCCCCTGGCAAGCCAGAAACAAGCAGCGGCCCCTACCGTGGCTCCGGCCGTGAGGCCGACGGGAGCAAGCACCGTGCCTGCATCGCTTTTTGAAGACGAGGAGCCGGAAGAAGTTCTCGTTGTAGAGCCGCTCGAACAGGCTACGTCCGGGGGGTTGGAGAACGAGCTTGCCGCGCAGAACCTCGGCTTTCTGGCCGAGACAGGACAGGAAGCTACCGAGCCGGAACCGGGTGCGGGAACAAACGAGACCTTCGCGCAGCCTTTCGATCCGTTTGCCGTCGGACCGGCGGCCGTTGAAGCAGAGAGCGAAGAAACGTCATTTCAGGTTGAAGAGCCGGAGGAAACAAAAGCAGAGGAGCCTGAAAAAAGCGCCGATGATTTTACGACCGACACACTGGCTGAGCTGTATATCTCCCAGGGGTTCTTTGAAAAAGCCGTCGATATTTATGAGCGTATGCTCACCGATAATCCGAACAGTCAGGGACTGAAGAACAAGCTGGCCAAGGTCAGGGCCATGGCTTCCGAAAAGGCTCCCGCGACGGAATCTTCGCCGGAGACGGGAGCTTTTGGTGTCCCCGATGAATTTACGATCGGGATCGAGGCATCGGAAACGCCGACGGACGACGATGCAAACGTTTTCGATGAAGTTGCACAACCGTCTTCCGAGGATCGGAAGGGCGGTGAAGAGCGGCAATCAGCCGGTACCACCGGGGAAGCCTCCGGTGAAGTTCCCGTCGGGAAAAACGTGCCTTCCCTGAGCAAAACACCTGCAACGGGGAGAAAAGAAACCATCGATCGCCTGGAAGGCTGGCTCAAAAACATCAAGAAGGAGAAATAGATGCCTTTTGCCGATATCTTAAGGGAAGTCGTGAACGGTACGGAAGGGGCTCTCGGGGCTCTCATCGTCGGGCTGGACGGCATTCCCGTGGAAGAGTATTCCCTGAATAAAGAAATGGACCTCCAGTCCATGACGGTGGAATACTCCTCGCTTCTGAAGGAGATAGAGAAGGGGTCTCAAGCGGCCCATCTCGGGTCTACTAAGGAAGTGACGGTCATCACGGACAAGGCCATGATCATGCTGCGCCGCCTCAACGAGGAATATTTTTTTGTCCTTATAATAAAACCGGATGGGAATTTCGGCAAGGGCAGGTTCCTCCTTCGCATGTCGGTGCCCAAAATCCTGAAAGAATTCTAGCAGGAACGTATTACCGCTTACGGTCGAATTGTGAACTGCCAGAGGCGGTTTTTATTTTTCTTTGGGGGTGTCATGAAGATACTGGTCATCCATGGGCCGAATTTGAATCTTCTCGGGAAGCGCGAGCCCGATATCTACGGGACCCTAACGCTCGCCGATATCAATGGGAAGCTGTCGGCGCTCGCCGCGGAACTCGGCGTGGAGGTGTCCTGCTACCAGTCAAACCACGAAGGAGAACTCGTCCAGAAGATCCAGGAGGCCATGGGAGTGTATCAGGCGATCGTGATCAACCCCGGCGCGTACACGCATACGAGCGTGGCGCTTCGGGATGCGATCTCTTCGACCGGCATACCGACGATCGAGGCCCATATTTCCAACATTTACCGACGCGAGGAATTCAGAAAGCATTCCTATATCTCCGGCGTTGCCGTGGGGCAGATCAGCGGTTTCGGATTCGACAGTTATCTCCTCGCGCTCCGGGCCGCCGCTGCGTACGTAAAGGGCTCGGGGAAAAAACAGTGATGAAAAGACCGGAGCTTAGGCGCACGGCGGATCTTAGAATGCTCATGAAAGAGGAGGGCGTCGACGCGCTTCTTGTAACCAAGCGCGAGGATGTCCGCTACCTGACCGGATTTACGGGCTCAGCAGGCTCGGTCCTCCTCGCCTCGGGCAAGCCGCGCCTGATCACCGATTTTCGCTACAAGCTCCAGGCCGGCGCCGAGGCCGCGGGCGCCACGGTGTTGATACAAAAGACGGATTTTTCCTCCGCGCTACGCGAAGCCGCTGAGCGAGGGAGAGTCAAAACACTCTGGTTCGACGAGACGTCGCTCACGATCGAAGGGCTGAAAAAGCTCCGGAAGCAGGGCTTGATGCTCAAACCGGGCAGGGACCTTGTGGGTGAGCTTCGGCAGCGCAAGGACGGCCATGAACTCAAAAGTATTCGCACGGCGATCCGCAGGGCGGAAGAATCCTTCCGGCAACTGAGCGCATACATCCGTCCCGGCGCCCGGGAGCAGGATCTCTCTCTTATGCTCGAGATGCTGATGCGGGAAAAAGGCGCGCGCAAGGCGGCCTTTGATACCATCGTGGCCTCGGGAAGAAACGGCGCCATGCCGCACGCCTCGGTTACGGGAAGACGCATCAAACAAGGCGACCTGGTGACCATAGACTTCGGGGCCGAAGCGGACGGCTATTTCTGCGATATCACGCGGACCATCTGTGTCGGCCGTCCGACGCCGCGGCAGCGGGAAATTCATGCGCTCGTGCTGGCGGCCCAGGAAGCGGCGATCAAGAGCGTACGCCCGGGAATGAGCTGCAAGGCCGTGGACGCCGTCGCGCGGGACGTTATCAAACAGGCGGGGCACGCAGCCCATTTCGGCCACGGGACCGGCCACGGCGTCGGCCTCATGATCCATGAGAGACCCACCGTCTCTCCGCTTTCCCGGGACCGGGTAGAGCGGGACATGGTGTTTACCGTCGAGCCGGGAGTCTATGTCCCCGGCTGGGGCGGTGTCAGGATCGAGGACATGGTGCTCGTGACGGAAAAAGGGGCGGCGCTGTTGACCACGCTGCCGAGAGAGTTGGTCAGCCTGAAGGGTGCAGAGAGACGATAACTGACATTCAGATACTATATGTTTCATGACGAAAAGGAGGAGTACGAAGTGCCTGTATCTACAACAGAGTTCAGAAACGGTTTAAAAATAGAAATCGATGGTGAGCCTTATGTCATTGTCGAATTTCAGCATGTGAAGCCCGGCAAGGGAGGCGCGTTCGTCCGGACCAAGTTTAAGAGCCTCAAGTCGGGCAACGTAACCGATAAAACCTTCAGAGCGGGCGAGAAAGTCGATGTGCCGGAGCTGGAGGAAAAGACCATGCAGTATCTTTATGCGGCTGACAAGGACCGCGTATTCATGGACACGGCCAGCTACGAGCAGGTTTCCATGAACGAGAAGCAGCTTGGTGATAGTATCAACTATCTCAAGGAGAACATGGAGATAAAGGTCCTTTATCATAAGGGACAACCCATTAATATCGATGTGCCGATGTTCGTAGAGCTCGCAATCGCTAAAACCGATCCTGGAGTGCGCGGGGACACCGCATCAGGTGGGTCGAAGCCGGCCACGTTGGAGACCGGGGCAGTCGTCAAGGTCCCTTTCTATCTGAATGAAGGCGATGTGATCAAGGTAGACACGCGTACGGGGACTTTTATCGAGCGGGTCAAGAAGTAAGCCTCAATCACCATCACACCAGCAGCGCGGAAAAGGAGTAGTCATGAACTTGAAAGAGCTCAAGGAACTGATAGAGATGCTGAAGGACACGGACATCTCTGAATTGGAGATCGAGCGCTCCGGCGTTAAGGTGCGTCTCAGAAAGGGAGGGGACGTCACGTTCCATCCCGTCATGCCGCGCATGGAATATCCGCCTTCGGCCCTTGTTGCTCCGGCGATCGCGGAGGGCGCGCCCGCGGCTTCTCCCGCGGGGAAGCCGGCGGAAGCCGTCAAAACTAATCAGATCAGGGTGACCTCACCCATCGTGGGGACGTTCTACCGCTCCAGTTCTCCCGACAAACCTTCCTATGCTGAAGTCGGCGATACGGTGAAGAAAGGGCAGGTGCTCTGCATCATCGAGGCAATGAAGCTCATGAATGAGATCGAGTCCGAGGCGGCGGGAAAAATCGTGCAGGTCCTTGTGGAGAACGGGCAGCCCGTGGAGTTCGGCCAGCCGCTCTTTGTGATCGAGGCGGCCTGACACGAAACCGAAAGAACGGCGAATTTTGAAATTACGATGCAAGAGGTGTCTGCGTGTTTAAAAAAATACTGATCGCCAATCGCGGCGAGATTGCGTTGCGCGTGATCCGGGCCTGCAAGGAACTGGGCATCAAGACCGTTGCCGTGCATTCGACGGTTGACGCCAACTCGCTCCATGTCCGTTTTGCCGACGAGAGCGTTTGCATCGGCCCGGCGAAAAGCTCCGAAAGCTATCTGCATGTGCCGAGCATCATCAGCGCGGCAGAGATCACTGATGCCGAAGCGATCCATCCGGGCTACGGGTTTCTCGCCGAGAACGCGAGTTTTGCCGAGATCTGCAACTCCACGGGTATTCGGTTCATCGGTCCGAGCCCCGAGAGCATCAAGCTCATGGGAGACAAGGCCAAAGCCCGGGAAACGGCGCAAAAGGCGGGCGTGCCCGTTCTGCCGGGCAGCAACGGCGTCGTGACCGAAGAGAGCAGCGCCATCGAGATCGCGCGCGACCTCGGGTTTCCGGTGATCGTCAAAGCGGCGGCCGGCGGCGGCGGCAAGGGCATGCGGGTGGTGATGGAGGAGGCGGATTTCGCCAACGCCTTCGTTATGGCTCAGGCCGAGGCCCTGGCAGCGTTCAACAACGCCGACGTGTACATCGAAAAATATATTCTGCAGCCGCGACACATCGAGATCCAGCTCATGGCCGATGATAAAGGAAACACCGTCTATTTGGGCGAGCGCGAATGTTCCATCCAGCGAAGGCATCAGAAGCTCATCGAAGAGGCCCCTTCGGTCATCGTTAACGAAGCTCTCAGGAAGCAGATGGGAGAAATGGCCGTGGCGATCGCGAAGACGGTACGGTACCGCAACGCGGGCACCATCGAATTCCTCATGGACGAGGACCGCAAGTTCTATTTCATGGAGATGAACACTCGGATCCAGGTGGAGCATCCGGTCACCGAAGAGGTGACCCGCCTCGACTTGATCAAGGCGCAGATCGCGGTGGCTGCCGGCGAACCGCTCCCCTGGAAGCAGGATGAAATCCGGATTGAAGGGCACGCGATCGAGTGCCGCGTGAACGCGGAACGCCCGGACCAGAATTTCCAGCCCTCTCCCGGAACCGTACGATACTTCCACGGCCCCGGCGGACCGGGGGTGCGGGTCGACAGCCACCTCTACTCCGGCTACGTCGTGCCCTCCTATTACGATTCGATGGTC
>JBGPHF010000083.1:0-6722 GCA_041484215.1 Nitrospirota bacterium | reverse complement strand
GTTGTTTTCCGGCCGGGCAGAGCTTGAATATATCGTCTGCGACGGCAATTCCTCCGATGGCACGCCTGACATCGTCCGGTCATACGGGAATAAATCGATTAAGATCGTTTCCGAACCCGATGCCGGCATGTACGATGCCTTGTCAAAAGGGCTGCGCCTTGCATCCGGCGATATTGCGGCTTATCTTAATGCGGGCGATTTTTACAATAAGCACGCATTTGATATCGTGCTGGATTTGTTCGAGAGCAAAAAGATATCATGGCTGACCGGCTACCGGGCGGTCTATTCCGAGAGCTCCTACCTGGTCGGGGCCGACCTGCCCTATCGGTTCCGCAAGGAATTCTTCGACTGCGGATTCTATTGCTGGAGGCTGCCCATGGTACAGCAGGAATCGACGTTCTGGTCATCGTCTCTGAATTCGCTGATCGATCACGACCGATTGTCTCAATTCAAATATGCAGGGGATTATTATCTCTGGTGGCTATTCTCAAAACAGACTGAACTGAAGATCGTGAAGGCTTTTCTCGGCGGCTGGAGGGTGCATCAGGGCCAATTATCCGAGAATTCCTCTGAATATGTGAGGGAAATGGAAACACTCTTGAGAAAACCCTCGGCTCGCGATCAAGCGCTTTCGCTGGTGGATAAGTTTCTTGGGTATTGTCCCACCAAGATCAAAAAAAGGTTCAATAAAGACGGACTCTTTACCTTCGATCATGAACACCAGCAGTGGATCTGATTATCGTATGATGAGCCAGCATAAGCCCTTCCGTCCCCGGGCGCAGAGCATGACCGGAGGGCTCCGCAGCCACGGTTCTTTTCACAAGAAATCGCAGCCTGGCGAGCCGCTTGTATCGATAGTAACCATTGTCTTAAATGGAGAAAACTTTCTTGAAAAGACAATTCAAAGCGTACTGAATCAAACGTACAAGAACATCGAATATATCATCATCGATGGAGGATCGTCGGACCGGACCCTGGACGTCATTCAGCAGTATGATCAAAAGCTCGCGTTCTGGCTCAGCGAACCCGATAAAGGTATTAGTGACGCATTCAATAAAGGCATCGCCGCCTCGACAGGAGAACTCGTACAACTGCTCAATGCCGACGACCGGCTTTCTCCGGACCAGATAGAGCAGGGCGTCAAAGCCTTGGCGGATACGGCAACGGATTTCGTTTTCGGCGACCTTTTATTTCATGACCCGGAGGACCGCATCGTATACCGCATCAACGGCGACCCGGAGTATACAAGGCTCATTCACAGTAAAATGCCGGAATTATGCCACCCCACGGTGCTTGCCCGGAGAAAGACCTATGACCGGATCGGGCTGTTCGATACCCGGTATCGTTATGCCATGGATTACGATTGGTTTCTCCGCCTGCATTGCCAGGGCGGCGGCGGCACGTATGTAAAAAGCATCGTCGGCCAGATGGGAATCGGAGGCGCTTCAGACCGCTCTTATGCACACGCGCTGAAAGAAGTGAGGGACATCTCCGTGCGCCATGGTCAGCAAAGGCTGAAAGCCGAACTGTTGTATCGGACAAGAATGATAAAGGGGGCGGGAAGACGTTTTTTGGAATCATGGCTTCCCCGGCCGGTCTTTGATCGTATTCGTAACGTGTTCAACCCCCGTTATTTTTCGAGCAAACAATCTCAACAGTAATCGTGGAGAGAGGCGACTTGATTAACAGAAACGCCGCGGTAGAGCTTATAATACCGACCTACAATCGCTTGCGAATCCTTGGACAGACCCTGCGGCAGGTGCGGGTCTTGTACCCGGACCTTGCTATCTGCGTAGGGCTTCAGGGCGAGATGCCTGACAAGGAATTCGAAGCACACTTGCTGCGCGACCCTCATCTGCGCATTGAAAAGCTGCCGGAGCCGGGCACTACCCGTGCTTTGAATCATTGCATCGGCACTTCGCGCGCGGACATCGTTCTTTCACTCGATGACGACGCAGTGCCGTGCACAGGCTGGCTGGAAGCGCACCTCGGAGCATTCTCCGAGGAGGATGCTCTGGCTTATACCTCGGGCAGGATCGTTGAGCTGAAACGAGGCCGGTCGTCGCTCTCGGAATTGATACGCATACTCGCCGAATGGGCGTGCGCGTTCTATCTATCCGGGTCGAAACGAGCGGGAGGGCGCATCGTCGGGTGGATGAACAGCCTGGGGCTGATTCTCGCAAACTACGACCGCCCGGGGAACTGCCGCATCAACGCGCCTCGCGAGGGGAACATGGCAATCCGGCGCGAGCTGTTCCTGAAGGCCGGAGGTTTTCGTGAGACCTTCCGGGGAAATGCCTGGGGATTCGGGGCGGAGTTCGGGGCGCGGCTTGCGAAGCAGGGAAGCCTCGGCCGCTACGTGGGAAACGCCGTCATCCTGCACCAGGAAGTTTCTTCAGGCGGGAGCAGGCAAGGGGACCGGAGAAAGTGGTATGCCGACTTTCTGCACAACCATCGGGTACTTATGGAAACAATCGGAGTGCAGGGCTGGATCGGGTCCATTCCGCGATTGCTGAAAAAACGTTTTTTCACCCCATAAGGAGAAGGCGAAACAAGAGACCATGATTGACCGTTCTTTGAACTATGGGAGGCATCAGATCGAGCGCTGCTTACGCTCGGCCGGAGGATTCGCCACGGTCCTCGATATCGGCGCGGGCCAAGGAGACGATCTCTTGCTCGCGCGGCGTGTCAATCCCCGTGCGACCCTCCATGCCGTCGAAGTCCAGCCGGAATACGCCGCCGTGCTTGCTGAAAAAGGCTTACTCGTGCACGCGGTGAATATAGAAAAGGACCGGCTTCCCTTTGCCGACGGCTCGGTCGATGTTGTCATCGCCAATCAAGTCCTCGAACACGTAAAAGAACTATTCTGGATTTTTCACGAGCTCAGCCGGGTGCTGCCCGTGGGCGGGAAGCTGATTATCGGCGTCCCGAACCTGGCTGCGCTTCATAACAGAATTTTGCTCGCGTTCGGCAGACAGCCGAGCCCGCTCAAGAATAATTCAGCGCACCTGCGCGGATATACCAAAAGGGATCTGTTGCTTTTTTTAGAGAGCGGCTTCCCGGGAGGATATGCCCTCAAAAAGTTCGGGGGAAGCAATTTTTATCCCTTTCCGCCGTTCCTGGCAAAGCCCCTGGCCCGCCTGTTCCCGGGAATGGCGTGGGGGATTTTTTTCCTATTCGAAAAACAGCGTCCCTACCAAAATGAATTCCTGGAGTTCCCGGTCCGGGAAAAACTGGAAACGAATTTTTATGTCGGCAAAGATTAATATTAAGGGAAATCGCCACCCCGAACGGGGCAACCGCGTTCTGAAAATAGCCGATTATTTCGCGGGCATCCCGCTCGTGTTCATCACGGGCCTTTTCAGGAGAAAGCGGCCTTGTCCGCCTCCGGGAGAACTGCAAAAAGCTGCTTTTCTTCAGACCGCGGCCATAGGCGACACCGTGCTTTCCTCGGCGATCGTCCGGGCTTTTAAAAAATCCTGCCCCCGCGCCCATATCACATTTTTTACGGGCGCTTCAAATTATGAAGCTGCTTTGCTGATTTCCGGAATCGACCGGCTCGTCAAGCTGCCGATAAAAAATCCCTTGCGTGCTTTGAAGGAAATCAGGAACTCGGGTCCCTTCGATGTCTGGATAGATTTCGGGCCCTGGCCGAGACTGAACGTTCTTTTTACTGCTTTTTCGAAAGCGGCCTTCACCGTCGGCTTCAAAACCCCGGGCCAGCATCGTCATTATGCCTATGACGCGGCAGTGGAGCATTCTTCCCAGGTGCATGAACTGGAAAACTACCGTTCCTTGCTGCGGAGAACGGGCATCGGGGATGCCGCGAGCCTTCCGTTATTGAATCTTGCCGCGAGCAGCCTTAAAAAAAACCAGATCGTCGTCCATATGTTTCCCGGCGGATCGAAGTCCTCGCTGAAAGAATGGCCCGCACTGCGCTGGATCGCCTTAATCGATGAGCTCGCTGGCCGCGGCTATGCCATCGTTCTCACCGGTGCGCCAGTTGACCGCGAGCGGGCACTGGCTCTCAAGGAGCTGGTGCGCCGCCCGGAGCGGGTCCATGTCGCGGCAGGGTCCCAAACCTTGAAAGAAGCCGCGGAGCTGATATCAATTTCTCAATTGACGATCAGCGTCGATACAGGTATCATGCACCTGGCGTCTGCCCTGGGGGCTGGCGTACTCTCTCTGCATGGTCCGACGTCTCCGAAACGATGGGGGCCGTTAAACAGCAACTCGATCGCCCTGCACAGCAGCATACATTGTTCGCCCTGTCTCAGTCTGGGTTTCGAAAGCGCCTGCGGCGATCCGCAATGCATGGCTGAGCTGTCCGTCGAAGAAGCCGTTGCGGCGGTTGACCGGATTTTACATCACACGAGCTGATGCACCAGGGAGGGGAGATGTCCGGAGGAAAGAGCATGTACGCAGTCATCATGGCAGGCGGGTCCGGCACACGGTTCTGGCCGTTGTCCCGCGAAAAAATGCCGAAACAGCTCTTGAAAATCGGCGGCGAGGACACGCTCATTCGCGAGACCGTAAGCCGCGTACTGCCGCTTGTGCGGATGGATAACATCTTCGTCGTCACCAACCAGGGGCTCGCCGATACCATCGGGCACCAGCTCTCGACTAAGTTCGACCGGTCCTGGGACGGCAACATGATCCTTGAGCCGGAAGCGAAGAATACCGCTCCCGCGCTCGGGCTTGCCGCGCTCCATTTGGAGCGTCTGGACCCGGAAGCGGTCATGATCGTCCTGGCTGCCGATCATTCTATTCGCAAGACTGATGCCTTTTTGAATGTGCTCCGAAAAGCGGGCGAGGCCGCTCGCTACGGCTATCTCGTGACCTTGGGAATCAAGCCCGATCGGCCTGAGACGGGCTACGGGTACATCAAATCCGGCGAGCAGTGCAAGGAAACAGGCATCGAAGACGTCTGCAGAGTCGAGGCTTTTATCGAGAAACCGGACGGTGAAACCGCAAAAGAGTACCTGGCAAAAGGCGGCTATTACTGGAACAGCGGCATGTTCGTATGGAAAGTTTCGGCCTTTCTCAGTGAGATCGCAAAGTGCCATCCGCCGCTTCACCAGGGACTAGTCGAGATACGGAAAAGCATAGGCACGGAAAACGAAGCCGAAACGGTAAAAGCAGTGTTTAAACAGCTCGATCCCATCTCCATCGACTACGCCGTCATGGAAAAAACGGACCGGGCCGCGGTCATCCCGACCGATATCGGGTGGTCCGACGTCGGGAGTTGGACCGCTCTCGACGAGGTTTCAGAACATGATGCTTCGGGCAACGTCATCGCGGGCAATGTCATCGACATCGGCAGCCGCGATTCCATCGTATACGCGGAGAAACGGCTCGTTGCGACCATCGGCCTCAAGGATACCGTGGTCGTGGACACTCCCGATGCCACGCTCGTCTGCAGCAAGGAACGGGCCCAGGACGTCAAGAAGATCGTGGACGAACTGAAAAAACGCAGGGGCGAGGAGCATCTCATCCACCGCACGGTCCACCGGCCCTGGGGCTCCTATACTATCCTCGAAGACGGAGACCGGTACAAGATCAAACGGCTCGAGATCAACCCCGGCGCCAAACTGTCGCACCAGCTGCACTATCATCGGAGCGAACATTGGGTAGTTGTGGCGGGAACGGCGCGGGTGACGAACGGCGATCGGGAGTACGACGTACATCCGAACGAAAGCACCTATATCCCCATGTCGACGAAACATAGGCTCGAAAACCGGGGCAAGGTGGCGCTCCAGATCATCGAAGTCCAGAACGGCGAGTACCTCGGAGAGGACGATATCGTCCGGTTCGATGATGATTACAACCGTCACGAAAAAAACAAAAGAGGCCCGTTGCCCGCGGTGGCCAAATAGCATGCCGATAAATTCCGAGATCTTCCGGGAATACGATATCCGCGGCATAGCGGACCGTGACCTGACGTCTCCGGTCATCGAGACTTTGGGCAGGGCTTTTGCGGCCTATCTCGATGCAAAAGGAATCCATGCCGTGACCGTGGGATACGACGCCCGGTTGAGCTCGCCCCGCCTGTGCGAAGCTATCGTGCGCGGGCTCTCGTCCTCGGGCATGGACGTTACCATCATCGGCCTTTGTCCCACACCGGTATTATATTTTTCGTTGTTTCACCTGAACCCCGGAGCAGGGGTAATGATTACGGGCAGCCACAACCCCGCTGAGTTCAATGGGTTCAAACTCTGCGTGGGCAAAGACACGATCTACGGGGAGGAAATACAGAAGCTGCGGGAGCTTATGGCCGCGCAATCGGAAAACAAGACCCCTGCCGGCAAAAACGGAAACGTATCGCATAATTCCATTCTCTCGGATTACTTGAAAGATCTAAAGGAACGTTTCCCTTTACGCGCAAACGTTCCGCTTAAGATCGTGCTCGATTCCGGAAACGGGACCGCGGGTTTGGCCGCGCCCGAGCTCATCAAGGCCATGGGATGCGAAGTTGTCGAATTGTTCTCAGAACCCGACGGCAGTTTCCCCAACCATCATCCCGACCCAACGGTCCCCAAGAACCTCGAAGCGCTTGTCGCCGCGGTCGCCAAGTCGGGCGCGGACGCAGGCATCGCCTTCGACGGCGACGCGGACCGGATTGGGGTCGTGGATGAGAAGGGGAACATCCTCTGGGGCGACCAGCTCATGGTCATTTTTTCAAGGGATATTTTGCGTGAGCGGCCCGGAGCGACCTTCGTCTC
>JBGPHF010000082.1:0-6743 GCA_041484215.1 Nitrospirota bacterium | reverse complement strand
TCTTTTGCGCACTCGAATAGCACGAGCTGGCTTCCGTCAACGCCGTCGAACACGTAGCCATCCACACCGTCGCTTTTTTGATGACCGGCAACGGCATTCGCCGGGTGTTTCATGAATTTCGGAAATTCGTCCGCAGTCACGCCCGACCTTCCCGGACCCGCTGCACTGAACTCCTTCAGCTCTCTGCCGATAAAGCAATTGATGACGGTCCTGTAAATTTCCGCCGCGATCCCGGGGTCAAGTCCCGCCTCTGTTGCTCGCGCCTTCACCTTTTCGATGACCTCCTCCACCCGCTTCGGATCGCGCACGCCCTGTTCGGTTTTCTTGAGTCTGCCGGCGGCGCTCACGAGGTTTGCCCGTTTCGCGAGCAGAGTGATAATCATACTGTCGAGGTCGTCAATATTTTTTCTTATGCTGATTAAATCCATGCCTCGTCTCCTCTTTCTGGTCAAGGTTTCAATGCGTTTTTTTCCGTTCATGGCCTACTCTTTTATTGCCGCGAGATATATCCTGTTGAATGTCAGTTCCACCTTACCTTCGCAGTTTGCCTGTTCGCGAAACGATTTCCGCACGAGCTCCCGAAAGGCCGCCGTATATGCCCCATCAACCGGCGCGGCATAATAATCCTGGTTCAAATACCCGGCTGCCGCTCCTGACTCGAAAATCGTCATGACCTCGTCAGGGGTATGGAGCGTCCTGATCTCCTCGATCCCGGAGAAGGGGACCGTAAAACCTACATGCTCGAACAATGCGGAATATTCCTCCGGCGAATCCAGGAACAGCCAGGGCGCCCTGAACGACGCAAAAGTCGTGGACGTCCGCGAATCCATTGCCACCGCTTTTATCGCTTTCACGAAATTCGGGCAATACACTTTTTTTGCCGGGGCCTGGATGCCCATGCGTCCGCCCTTCCGCAGGGCCGCATGGCAGTTTTTGAGCGCCCTATCGACGCCGTGGAACCACTGAAAGGCGGAATTGCAGAATATGACGGTAAATCTGTCACGATAATCGAGCTCCTCAGCCGTCTTTACGTCATAGGTGATGCTCAAGCCTTGCCTTTCGTTCCCGGCTTCGCTTATCATTCCCGTGGACGGATCAACGCCGACAATGTTCCCATCGGTCATTGTCCTGATTTTCCGCGCCAGCGCCCCGGTGCCACAGCCCAGATCCAGTACATCGTCGTTACGCTGAATGTCGAGCAACCCGATCAGTTTCTCCGCCGCTGATTTTTGAATGAGCGAATCTTGTTCGTATCTTGCGGCGATGTTTGTGAATTCATTTAATGACATACTCCCTCCATTCCGCAGTCCGCATTAGCGTCACTTCCTCTGCCCCGCGATCACCAGCACCACGCCGGCGAGGATTGTCAGCATCGCAGCGATGCCGGTCATCGTGATCCGCTCGCCCGCGAACCAGACGCCGAGCAGCACGGCAAGAACCGGGTTGACGTAAGAGTAGCTCGTTGCCAGCGAGGGGCGGACGTTCTTCAATAAATACGTATACGCGGTATATCCCAATAGCGACCCGAAGACCGCGAGATAGATCAGTGCCGTGACTGACCGGATCGAAGGATGCGCGGGAATACGTTCGCCGGTCGCGAACCCGACGACGAGCACCAGGAGACCGCCGGAAAACATCTGAAGGGCGCTGGCCATCATGCCGGAGGGGAGCGCCAGGCGCAGACTCAAAACGGACCCGAAGGACCACGACGCGGCGGAAAGCAACAGCAGAACCGCGCCGGCAGGATGGGCGCGCAGATCGCCGTGAATATTCAAGAGCACGATCCCGGCAAGGCCGAGCAAGAGGCCCGCCCATTCATGCCGCGCGGGCCACTGGCCCCAGATGCGCGCAAACAGTACGGTCCAGAGCGGCGTGGTCGCGATCACGAGCGCGGCAGTGCCGGACCCTACCCACTGCATGGCATACACCACCCCGCCGGTCCCGCCCAGGAGAAGGAACGTTCCCACGATGGCCGAGCCCTTCCACTGCGCCCTGGTTGGCGGCGGAGCGCCTCTCCATCGCATATACAGGAACATGAACAGGCCCACGAGCAGGTAGCGGGAGCCGGCCGTGAAAAAAGGCGGAAAGCTCTCGAGCGAGAACCGTATCGCGAGGTACGTGGAACTCCAGGCGATGTAGAGGGTGGCCAACGCGATAATAATTTTCAGCTGCCGAGATTCTTTCAAAGTGACGTCCTTTCAACTGGCTGCTTTTTTTCCAGATCTTCCTTCCCTTTCATTTCCTCGATATCTATCCTGACAACGACGGTAATGGCCAATTTTTCTTTCAGGTAATCACCGTAACCTCCCTCGGGCTGGTATTTTCTCATCAGGCATGTCAGCGCAAGCAGTCGTTCCTCCAGGTCTTCAACGAAAGAAGCCCGTCCCCGGATGATGACGCTTCGATAGAGATATGCCGCTTCACAGGGCTGGTTCTTGGCCTTCACATACGAGATCGGCAGATCAACTTCAAAACATGCCCTGTTGTCCCGCTTGATGTCCTCGATCTTTTCACCTTCTTTTGCCGTGTGAAAATAGATCCTGTTGCCGTAATAGGCGAAGTTCAGGGGCTTGATCATCGGGTAGCCGTCTCCGCCCACGGTCCCCAGCCTTCCAACGTGGCAGGTGTTGAGCAGTTCAATAATGGCAGCCGCTTCGCGTATTTCTTTTTTCCCTTGCCGCATGGAGCCCTCCCAATGGAGAAACGTTTTCCAGTCCCGAGCCGCCGCCCAAGGCAGAGCCCGCAAATTCAAATAAAAAGGCCGCGGAATCTGTATTTTCCGCGGCCTTTGGGTTTACATCAAATTCTATTATCGCTGGTAAAAGTTAATAGAATCCCCCCTCGGCCGCGCATTAACGTGCCACGCTGCTTTCATACCGCGCTTCGGAGTAAGGAGATTCATAATGCTCATGTTCTGAATATAGTTAAACTCTCCGAGGCTGTCAAGTAAATTTTTCGCTACTGATTCAGGCTGCCCGTTCCGTGCATATCTATTCGTTTCTTAGTGCCTTCGTGGCGGTAACCCTTGCCATTTTACGTATAATTTGATTGTAACTACTGCCGCCCGGTCGACTTCCGTTTCTTGAAGTTGCTGATCGAAACAACCTGTTTGTCCTCGTCGTGCCCGGCGCTCGATTCGGGCGCTGCGACGGGTTCCGCGCCCGTATCGCTTCGCAAAAACTGCACCTTTGCTTCCGGTGAAAACACGCCCAGTAGGTCGTCGTGGTGAAGGAAGAGGTTTTCCTTGCGCGCGCCGAAGGCGAGAATGCAGGTGAGGTTTCCCTCGGCGTCCCAGTCCAGCGTGGTATTGGTTTTATTATTGAAGACCAGAATCAAGCCTTTTTTCTTCTCTTCTTCGGTAAAACCGCGCTTGCCGACACTGGTTTCGTTTGAATGTTTCACGATAAGATAGACGCTTCCGAAATCATTCCAGATATCGTAAAACAGCCTCTGCAAGTACTCGACTTGTTTTTTCATGGCAACGCTCCAGCGCGAAAATAGGACAATTCGGGGATTGAGTGCGGAAAGCGGACGAAATAAAAAAGGACGGGAAACGTTCGTTTTCCGTCCTTCGTACTTGCTTACGGCGTCCCGATTACAATCACTTATTCCCCAAAATCCCGTTCACTACGCTTAAGAGGTCCGCCGTCTGAATGGGTTTCGGAATGTACGCGTTGGCGCCCAGGGCCAGGCCGCGCTTACGGTCCTCCTCGGCGCCCTCGGTCGTAATGATGATGATCGGGATAGTCTTATGCGCCGGATCGTTCCGCACCATGGAGACGAGCTTCAGCCCGTCCATGATCGGCATGTTGATGTCCGTCAGGATGATGTCGAACTTCTGGGTCGAGAGCTTTTTGAGCGCATCGATGCCGTCGTTCGCCTCGACAATCTTGCTCCCCGGTATGCGTTTCAGGGCGAAGGAAATCAGCTGCCGCATCGTCGGTGAGTCTTCAACAACCAAAAAATTGTACTCGGGCATTTCAGTCCTCCGTTATTTTTCCTTGAGCAGGTCGAGAAAGCTCTGAATCGTCGTGAGTTTGCGCTCTGACTGCGAATAGAGCTTCGAGGAGAAGAGCGCCGTCGCCGCATGGCCGGCCAGCATGGAAAACAACTCATAATCGACGTTCGAGAACGCTTCCTTCTGCACGAGCAGCTTGTATATCGCGATCACGCCGATCACGTGCTCTTTGATCTTGAGCGGGATACAGACAAGCGGGTGAAGGTAACCTACGCCCGTCAGGTCCTTGGGGTTGCCTTCGCGGTAAAAGGCCTCGCCTTTCTTGGCCGCCGTCCCGATGGTCCCGTCGCCCACCTTGACGCTCGCGTGGCCCTCCGGCCCCATGCCTTCCTGGGCCACGATGGTCAGCTCGTTGGTTTTTTCATCGAGCATCATGATCGAGAATTCCTCGGCCCCGATCAGGTTCATGACGATTTCCAGGATGATCTTGAGCGATTCGTTGAAGTCCAGCGTCGAATGGAGCTGATAGCTGGCCACGTAGAGGTTCGCCAGGTTGTTGTTCTCGGCCTCCACTTCCACGTAGCGGTTTGCGAAGTCCTTGTTCTCCTCCTCGACCACGTGATAGCGGTCAAGAAGATTTCTGTTCTCCTGCTCGAGGAACGTGATGCGCTCCTCCATGGAGTGCACCTTGAAGTCCCCTTCCTTGTAGGAATGTTTCGTGAGTTCTTCGAGCTGGGCCACCCGGTACCGAAGTTTCTCGTTTTCCTTGAGGAGCTCCTGGGTAAACTCTTCGCCTTTTTTGAAGACTTGGAGAAACTCTTCCACTTTTTTGGAGATAGGCGCCCCTTCCTTATCCATCATACCCTCCTCACAATTTCCACCCGGACAGCTCTCGGTCCTTGCACCCGTTCCCCACGGCGTCGGGTCCCGGGAACAATTAGTCCAATTATAGTCAAGTCTTACAAAATTATCAAGACCCAAATCTACGCGCCGTGACCGGACAAGCGGCACCGGCGCGTTATCTCCTCAGCCATGCCGCCGAGCGGCAGCACTTTGTCCACCGCGCCCGTGTGAATGGCCTCCTGCGGCATACCGAAAACAACAGCGCTCTCCTCGCTCTCGGCCAGGTTCTGCCCCAGCCTCCTTTTGATGGCCAGGACGCCCTCGGAGCCGTCCTTGCCCATCCCGGTAAGTACGACGCCGAGCGCCGCCGGGCCGCAGGCGTCGGCGACCGATACCATCATTTGGTCGGCCGAAGGCACGTACGTATCTTCCTCACGGCGGGGACCCAGTTCGGAGACGAGCCCCCTGCGGTCCCGCTTCACGGTCAGGTGAAACCCTCCCGGAGCGATCAGCACGGAGCCGGGGACGATGCGCTCGCCCGCGGCGGCCTCGCTCACGACCAGGGAAGAGAGTTTGTTCAGGCGTTCCGCGAAACTCTTCGTGAACCCCGCGGGCATGTGCTGGGAAATCACGATAGCCGCGCCGAAATCCGCAGGAAGGAAAGAAAGGATGGCCTGGAGCGCCGGCGGTCCGCCGGTGGATGCGGCGATGGCCACCACCTCGATAGGACTTTTCTCGATCCGGGAGTCGTCTTCCTTGCGGGGAGGAAGCGCCCGCTTTTCACCGGAGAGAAGCCCGATGGAGGATTTTACCTTTTTCATTTCCAGATGCAGGATCGACCGAATCTTTACCGCAAGCTCCGCCCGGATGCCCTCGATGCTTTTCGAAATGCGCGCTTCCGGCTTGGCGAGAAAATCAACGGCCCCCAGTTCCAGTGCCCGGAAAACGCTCCTGCTGTCGGAGCGGGACGAGAGCACGAGCACGGGCGTGGGCCGCTCGTTCATGAGCCACCGCAGAAAGGTGAAACCGTCCATGTTCGGCATCTCAAGATCGAGGGTGATGACATCAGGCGAAAGGCGGAGCGTTTTCGCGATGGCATCGACCCCATCGTGCGCAGCCCCGACGACTTCGATCCCCTCTTCGGAGAGCATCTGCGCGATGGCCGTGCGGTTGTATGCCGAGTCGTCTACGATGAGCGCCTTGATTTTGTGCATAGTCTCGCTTTCCGTGGTTCGACGCCGGGTCCTTTAAGCGCTCTGGGCGCGTACGGGCTTCTGGTACACCATGTCGTTTTTCAGCGTGCGCAGCGCGAAGGCATTCGAGATATTGATCAGGGACTCCGAGTGCCCCAGGAGAAGGTAGCCGCCCTCCCGCAATTTATCGTGGAAGCTGGCAATCACCGTCTTCTTCGCTTCTTTGTCGAAATATATGATGACGTTCCTGCAGAAAATAATGTCCATGTTGGCAATCAGGCTCGTTTTGAAAGGGTCGAGAAGGTTCACGGAACTGAAGGTCACGAGCCCCCGCACTTTATCGATGATCCGGTAATTGCCTTTTTCCTCCTCCACGAAATACTTGGCCAGCATCTCCGGGCTCGTGGCGCGGAAAGCACTTTTCTTATACACCCCTTTGCGGGCCGTGTGGAGCACCCGCTGATTGATGTCGCTGCCGATGATTTCCACCTGCCAGTCGCGCCACCAGCCGCCTGACTCGAGCAGCAGCATGGCGATGGTATAGGGCTCTTCGCCGGTCGAACAGCCCGCGCTCCAGATCCGGAGGGTCTTTCGTCCAGCCAGGGTGCGCTGCAGTTCGGGAAGGATTTCCTCGGAGAAGGCGCGGAGCTGGGGAGGCTCGCGGAAAAAGTAGGTCTCGTTCGTCGTCAGATTGTCGACGAGCACCGTAAGTTCTTCTTCGCGCTTGCGGTCGTAGCGAAGATAATGAT
>JBGPHF010000081.1:0-6757 GCA_041484215.1 Nitrospirota bacterium | reverse complement strand
GACGTATAAAGAAAAGCTGGGATTGGAAAAGGCCGCCCTGGCCGCCACGGGGCTGGTGTCAGCGCGCCACGCCGGGATCTCCAGCATCGAATTTCACATGACCTATTACAAGCGGGGCCTGGATGCGGTCCTCATGAAGCGTACGCTCTGCTTCTCGCCCGATGATTACGCGGGTTTCCACCTGAAATGCATGGAAGACGGCTGCACGGACGGCGGTTTCGACCTGGCCCCCGTCGTCGCAAGCCTGGTTAAAGCCCGCAAGACGTCCGTCAAGGGAAAGATTTTTTGCCACGGCGCGAACCATTCCGTGGGGCACGCAAGCCTCGCCTACGAAGTCACTGTCCAGTATTCCAAACCGGCTAAATAGACCGTCTCTTGCCGCCCTTCAAACTCCGTCTTCGCGTTCCGTACGTTGCTGCGTGATTCCGTCTGCAAACCCGCGCGACGTCAGATTTGTTTTATCGCCGCTTCAATGCGCTGAAGCGTCTTTTCCTTCCCCATCACTTCAATCACTTCAAAGATGCCCGGGCTCACGGTGCCCCCGGTCAGGGCCACGCGCACCGGCTGGGCGAGTTTGCCGAGCTTTATTCCTTTTTCCGCCACCAGGGCATTGAACACTTTTTCCAGCTCCGCATGGACAAAGGGTTCGACAAGCTTGAGGCGGGCGACGAGTTCGGAAAGAAGCGGCAAAACGTCGGCGGTCAGGTGTTTGGCCTTCGCCTTCTCGTCGAGCACGACTTCTCCGGCGATGAAGGGAACGGCGGCGTTCTTCATTTCCACGAGCGTGTGGCTCCGCTCGATCAGTATCTTGACGAGCCCCTTGAACCACTCGCGGTCCGGTTCCTTGCCCTCCGAAACGACCCCGTCTTTTTTCAAGAGCTCGAGCACCAATCCCGCGAGCCTGTCCGGGTTCGCCTGCTGAATGTAATGATGGTTCAGCCAGAGGAGCTTCTCGGCGTTGAAGACCGACGGGGCTTTGCCCACGTTTCCCAGCGCAAAGCTCCCGATCAGCTCGGCAGGAGAAAAGATCTCCTGGTCGCCGTGGGACCAGCCTAAGCGCGCGAGGTAATTGATCAGGGCTTCGGGCAGATAGCCCAGGTCTATATACTCCGTCACCGCCGTTGCGCCGTGGCGCTTTGACAGCTTGGTTTTGTCCGAGCCCAGGATCATGGGCAAATGGGCGAACTGCGGCGGCTCGTACCCCAGGGCCTGATAGAGCTGGATCTGGCGCGGGGTGTTGTTCAGGTGGTCGTCGCCGCGGATCACGTGCGATATTTTCATCGTAACATCGTCCACGACCACGGCGAAGTTATACGTCGGAAACCCGTCCGAGCGCTGGATGATGAGGTCGTCGAGCTGCTGGTTCTCGAAGGTCACTGCCCCGCGGATCAGGTCCCGCACAATGGTCTGTCCCTCGTCGGAAGAGAGGAACCGCACGGCCGGCGTCCTTCCGGGGACCGGGGCCGTGAGCGAACGGCATTTGCGGTCGTACTTGGGGGGTCTGCCGTCGGCGAGAGCTTTTTTTCTCCGCATCTCGAGCTCTTCGGGAGTGCAATAACAGTGATACGCCTTGCCCGCCTTGACGAGCCGCTCCACGTGTTCGCGGTAAGTGTCCATGCGCTCGGTCTGGCGGAACGGCCCCTCGTCCCAGTCGAGGCCGAGCCATTTCATGCCGTCCACGATGATCCGGATGGACTCGTCGGTGGAGCGGGTCTGGTCCGTGTCCTCGATTCGTAAAATAAATTTTCCGTTCTGATGACGTGCAAAAAGCCAGTTAAAGAGCGCGGTCCTGACGCCCCCGATGTGCAGGGCGCCGGTCGGGCTTGGGGCAAACCGGACACGAACATTACTGTTGGTACTCATTATATAAAGCTCCTTAAACCAAAAGATGATCTTGCATCCCCGGAAATTAGGGCATAGTAATTAGTAATACAGTGTCTCCTAATCAGCGTTAGACGCATACTAAATCACTTGAGGAAAGCATTACCCTTTCCCAAATTACACTTCTTACATTTTGTCTGCAAATTTTCAGCTACGGTCTCTCCGCCCTGAGACCACGGGATGATATGGTCAACGTGGAGCTCAATGCCAGGAGACTTAAGCGGACTTTTACCGCATGATTGACAACGAAAGCCATCTCTCAATAAAATAGCAAAACGCAATCTTTCGGAAAGGCCCCTCTTTGTTTTCTTTTTTGCATTATTGCCAGAAACCTCTCGGGATTTTGATTGGATACTGTCTTTGCTTTGCGCTTCTTTTGGATTATCGCTGTTGATATAATTGACGAATGCTTCCAGTGCTTTTCGCCACGAACCGAATCTGTTCTCATAGGTGCCAGCTGAATATTTAGAGAGAGGCAGCTTGAACTCGGAATATTTTGGTTGCCTCTCCAGTGCAATCCATACGTCCTTGATATTGTCAAAGAGCTCTTCCTCTGAGATATTGAGTCTTGATCGGCTGTCTTGCAGACCAGCGACCTGCAGTACATTGAACCATGATCGAAAACGCCGCTGTAGGGTTGAAGGATGGTATTTCCCAAGTTGCTCGTACTCTGCAATGGTTACAGTATGCTTGCCTGATTGTTTTGATACATGTCGCACGTCTTGTATTAGGTCTTCATTCGAAACGTTTCTATGGTATGTCTCGAGTTGAAACTTCATAAAGTCTCCCGTGCCCGACAATGTGCATTATAGCATAACGATGGTTTAATCAAAAGCTAATTGAGGGATTGCTGAACATCAAGAACAAACTTGAAGAATAAAAAAGGGGACGGTTAAAAAACCGTCCCCTTTTGTCGTTACGAATTCTCTTCTTGCAATTACACTTTGAAGGGGTTACCGAACAAGAGGATCAGGACCACGACCAGGGTGTAGATCGCGAGCGACTCGATCAGCGCCAGACCCACGATCAAGGTGGTCATGATTTTGCCCGACGCTTCGGGGTTGCGGGCGATACCTTCCACCGCGCGGCCGACGCCGAGGCCCATGCCGATGCCGGTGCCCAGTGCTGCGATGCCGATGCCGATCGCCGAAGCGAACGCAACGGTGCCGAAGAACGAGAGCTTGGCGGCCTCAGTTGACGCCGCAGCTTCCGCCGCGAACGCCGCTGAAGCGACGAGCATCAGGCTGAAAATCACGAGCATGATAACAGTAAGCTTTTTCATTTTATTTTAGCCTCCTTTCTTCAGATATAAACAGCAATCCGGAATCGTGCCGGGGCGCTACCTCCCGGGTACTCCCTCCGTCAGGAAGGAACTCCGTACCACGGGGTGACTACACTTAATGATGTTCTCCACCGATGTGCGCTTCCTCGATGGAGCCGGAGAGGTACAGCATCGTGAGAAGGGTGAACACGCCCGCTTGCACAAAAGCGACCAGGACGCCCAGGCCTAGAATGGGGACCGGCGCGATATAGGGCGCGAGGAAGGCCAGCACGAGCAGCAGCTTGTGTTTCGCCACCATGTTGCCGAACAGACGGAATGAAAGCGACAAGAGCCTCGCCATGTGGCTGATGAGTTCGATCACGAACATAATGGGGGCCAGCGCCCACATGGGCCCGAAGAAATGCTTGATGTACCCGAAGCCGTGCCGCTTGATGCCGATATAATGCGTCGCCGTGAACGCGATGATGGCGAGGGCCAGGGTCGTGTTGAGGTTCGCCGTGGGAGAGTCGAACCCGGGAAAGAGGCCCACGAAATTACAGGTCAGGATAAACAGGAAGAGCGAGGCAACGAGCGTGAAGTAGTGCTTGCCCTCCGGGCCCATGATCTCTTCGATGAAATTCTGCAGGCCGCCGATGATGACCTCGAAAACGTTCTGGATGCCGGTGGGCGCGCTCTTTTTGAGCGTGAAGCGCGTGATGAGCGACAGCGCGATGAGCAGCGCCATTACGAACCACGTATACGTGACATGCTCGGGCATGTGCGGGATATGCAGAAGCAGCGGACCTTCCTTCATGGCGGACGCTCCTTATAAAGACAAGTGTTGCAACGCAAAAAATTTACAGGAACCCCCCTTTTTTGTCAAGCGAAAACCAGGCGCGCCGCCATAAAATTTCCTAATAATCATATAATTGCGGGTGCAAACCGCGAGGAATAATTGCGATGTTTTTTTCGTCCGATCGGGATGAACCGCTATGACAGGCCGGGAAAGGCATGCTATACTTTAAATTGAACCGTTGAAGTCCATGCTATTGACGAATTCTTGAGGAGGGTTACGATGAAAAGATTGGCACTGACGGGTATGACCGCTGTCTGTTTCCTGGCTTTGGCAGCTCCCGCGCCCGCCGAACTTCGGCCGCTGTCTAAGATTATGGTAAAGAGGCTCGTAGCGATGCAGACGGTCATCGGCGATCTTGCGATCAGCGACTTTGACAAGGCGGCCACGGATGCGCAGACGCTTGCCGACACGGTCGAGAAGGACACGCATATACTTCAGACCGCGGGACTGCGGGACGCCAATACGACGCTTGAAAAGTCCATCGTGACTTTTATTCGCGCGTCGCAGAAAAAAGATCCCTTGGCGATCGTCTCCAGCTACGCGGACATTATCGGCAACTGCTACGGGTGCCATTCGAGATACCGCGACCCCAAAAGTGCGAGTCCTGCTCAGTAACGACGCTGATAGCCCGAAAGCATGAATTCTTACGGCAGCGGCCGCTGCATCCAGAAGCGGCCGCCGCCGTTCCTTGTCCCAATGAAATTCACGTCATGACGTGCATCATAGAAAAAACCCTTCATCTGATCTACAGTACTAGTACCATCACAAAAAACATCGCCCCGGTGAGCCAAATTAGCCGGCACCAGTGCGTTCAGCCGCCTGGACAGGGAGGAAACCATGGAACTGAGCCCGAAAACGAACGTGAACGAGCTGCTGACGCGCTATCCTTTTCTCAAGGGCTTTCTCGTGAAGCTGAATCCGGAATTCAAGCTGTTGGAGAACCCTGTTTTGCGGAAGACCGTGGGAAGGGTCGCGTCGCTCGGAAAGGCCGCGCTGCTCGCGGGCATGGAGGTATCAGCTCTTTTGGATGCCGTTGCAGCGGAGATCGAACGGATGGGCAAGGAGACCGTGACCATTACTTACCAGGAGGCCGGGGGGGCTCCGGAGGCGAAGATCGAACAGTTGAAGGGGATCATCAAGGGGCTGCACCAAGGCAAGACCGCGGGCGAGCAGAAGAAAAAATTCGAGGAATTGATCAAGGACGTGGCCCCCTGGGAAATCGCCCAGATGGAGCAGCGGCTCATCGCCGAGGGCATGCCGGAAACGGAGATCAAGGACCTCTGCGAAGTGCACGTCCAGGTTTTTAAAGAAGCGCTCGAACACCAGGCCGTGCCCGGTCTTCCCGCGGGCCACCCGGTGCACACTTTTATGCTCGAAAACCGCGAGGCGGAGAAGCTGCTCAAAGAGGTCGGGGAGATCAAGGATTTCTCAGGTGAAAAGGACCGCCTGCTGAGCCTTCTCGACCGACTGGCCCAGATCGACAAGCATTATGTCCGCAAGGAGAACCAGCTCTTCCCGATCATCGAGACAAAAGGGATCACGGGACCGTCCAAGGTCATGTGGGCGCTCCATGACGACATCCGCGGATTCATCAAGGAAGCGCGCAAGCGCGTTCTCGACGGCTCGATGGAAACGGTCGTGGTCGAAGCGCTCGCGAAAATGGTGAACGACATGATCTACAAGGAAGAGCACATTCTCTTCCCGATGACGCTCGAAACGCTCACCGAAGAGGAATGGGCCCGGGTGCGGAAGGGTGAAGAAGAGATCGGCTACGCCTGGATCAAGCCGGAAACCCTTTGGAAGCCGGCAGCGAGCTCCTTTCAGCAAGAGCTCCTCGCCGAAAAGGTCGGGAGCCTGAACCTCGACACGGGTCAGCTCACGGCGGAGCAGGTAAACCTGATAATGACCCACCTCCCCTTCGACCTTTCTTTTGTCAATGAAAACGACGAAGTGGCGTACTACTCGGCGTCGCCCGAGCGAATATTTCCGCGCAGCCCCGGCGTGATCGGGAGGAAAGTGCAGAACTGCCATCCGCCGAAAAGCGTAGGCATGGTGGAGCGCATCCTCTCCGAGTTCAAGGCAGGCACGAAGAGCGTTGCCGACTTCTGGATACAAATGCAGGGCCGGTTCATTCTCATAAAATATATAGCCGTCCGGGATGGGACGGGCCGGTACCGCGGCTGTCTTGAGGTGAGCCAGGACGTAGCGAAAATCAAAAGACTGGAAGGGCAGAAAAGGCTCCTCGACTGGAGTTGAATGAAAAGGCAATTGCTATTTGCTGTTTCGGTCATCGGACCCGCCCTGGTCATGGATCATCCGGTCTATTTCAGGTTTGAGCTTGATAAAGACGCGGATTTTCCCATCACCAAGCGTATACTGCACGTCGAGCACGTCATATTCGCCGAAGCGTATCGGAGAATACAAAGGCCGCATTTCATAGCCGACAGCGATTCCGGAGGGACTCAAAATCGCGCTGAACTGCGAGCGCTCAAAAAAGAAACTGCACCGGAGAAATCGTCCGGCTTCCGCGAGCGCCGACTCGGCGGAGAGGCCGTGTTTCACCGTGAAATCGAAGTCCGGCGCGTACAAATCAATATCGTAGGCGTCCCCCTCCTTGTCGAGGATAACGAGATTCTGCACGTCGTCGGGATAACGGCAGCCGTACAGAAACAGGGTGTACGTTCCGGTTGCGTCCGACGGCCCGGCTACATGGGTTTTGAGGTGGGCGGCCGCAAGCGCCGTGCATGAGGAAAGAAAAG
>JBGPHF010000080.1:0-6797 GCA_041484215.1 Nitrospirota bacterium | reverse complement strand
CTTCGCCAGCTCGAACAAGCCCTTTTTGTCGGTCTTAGCGTCGGTGAATGCCCCCTTTTCATGCCCGAATAGTTCACTCTCCAGCAACGTTTCGGGCAGTGACGCGCAGTTAATCTGAATAAACGGTGCGAAACCACTTGCATTCCCCTGCAGCAGACGGTGGGCGAACCGGGCGAATAACTCCTTGCCGGTGCCGCTCTCGCCCGTGATGAGCATGGTCGCCACCGAAGCCTGCGCGAGCTTCCCGATCTGTTGCTTCAAATCGCGGATAACATCCGACTCTCCGATGAGTTCCCGATCGAAGAGCTGGGAGTTGACCTTGCGGAGATAAGTCACTTCCTCCCTTAACTTGCCCTTTTCCATGATATTGCGAAGAACGATTTTTACTTCCTCGACATTGAACGGCTTCGTGAGGTAGTCCGCGGCCCCCAGTTTCATCGCCTTCACTGCGGTTTCGGCGGTGTCGTCAGCCGTAAGCATGAGGACCTGCGTGGGAACTTCCCGTGCAACTATTTCCTGTAAAATATCGATGCCGCTTTTGCCGGGAAGATTGATGTCCAGGAGAACGATATCAGGAGACCATGCTCGGATTTTGTCCACAATTCCGTCCGCGGTGCTCTCCACGCGAATATCGTAACCCGCCCCCTTCAACACTCGGGAGAGCATTGAGGTAATCAGCTCATCGTCGTCGATCAGAAAAATCCTGCCCTTACCCTTCATGGTCGATGCATCCTTTCCCGTGGCCGCAAGGGAGGGTTATGCGGAACGTCGAGCCTCCCCCTTCGTTGTTTTCGATGCTGATTTTCCCCCCGTGGTCCTCGATCAGTCTTTTTGAAATAGCAAGCCCCAAGCCGGTCCCCTTGGCTTTGGTCGTAAAAAACGGCTGGAAAAGCTTCTCCCTGATGGCGGGGTCTACGCCCTTGCCGGTATCGGATACGGACACGGTAATGATGTTCGCCATCCTGTCGTAGGCCGTTTTTAAGGACAGCGTGCCGCCGGAAGGCATCGCGTCGACGGCGTTCAAGAGCAGGTTCATGAATACCTGCTTCAACTGCATCGGGTCCGCCGTAATCGCGGGAAGGTCGCGGCCGAAAGCCTCCTGCAAACCGACCGCGTGCGAATCTTTCGACGCGGACACGAGGTTTGTCACAACCAATTGGGCGGCGGCCGCAAGGACTCCGTTCACGTCGGTCGCTGTGTACTGCGGCTTGGGTGGACGGGCGAACTGCAAAAGGCCCTTTATCAACCCCTCGATGCGTTTGATCTCCGCGGCCACTTTTACTAAAACGCCCTTGTCTTCTTCGGAGAGGGAGGACGCTTCGGCAAGCGCCTCCACGGTCACCTTGATGCCCGCAAGGGGGTTTTTGATTTCGTGCGCAAGCCCCGTGGCGAGTTCCCCCGCGGTCCTGATATGTTCGGCGCGCTGTATCGCTTCGTCTGCCCGCTTGCGTTCGGTGATGTCGCGGTCGATCGCGAGAATGTACTTGTGGTTGTCGAACTCGAAGACCCCGGCGCTGATCTCGACGGGGAACTCCGTACCGTCTTTTTTTACATGGTTCAGTTCGGCCTTGATCCACTCTCCCCGCAGTATCCGCTCGATCCTGCCGGGCGCCTCCGCCGATGCGTCGGAAGCATCGATGTCCTGAATGCCGAGCGTCAGAAGTTCTTCCATCGTGTAGCCGTGCAACGTAGACGCGGCGCGATTGGCCGCGACAATCCTGCCTCTCTGCTCGCCTTCCGCATCGAGAATGAAGATGGCGTCGCCCGCGCTTTCGAACAGAAGGCGGTAACGCCGCTCGCTCTCGGCGATCTCCCGCATCCTCTCTTTGAGCGCATGCGCCATATCGTCGAACGCGACCGCCAATTCGCCGAATTCATCCTTGAGCCCCACGATCCGGTGCTCCAGATCCCCGCTCTTCAACCGCTTTGTCGCCCTCAAGAGGGTTTGAATCGGCTTCGTAATGCCGCCGATCGCCGTGAACCCCAGGAACGCGATGAGCAGGGGTCCCGCGGCGACGAGAACGGTCACCGTTATCTTGGTACGCTCCAGATCCCGCAGGGAGCTTTCCGTTCGCTCATTCAACCGCTTATTGGTAAGAATAATCAGGGTGTTGACCTTCCCGATAAGCGAGTCGCCGATAGTAGAGGCCTTTTCCAGTTCGTCGCGGCGTCGCCGGGCGTCCTTTGGCAAAACAACCAGTGCACTGCTCATGGCATGCCGGTATTGGCCGATTTGCTGCTGAAGATCCTCGAACCGTTCCAGCACGGCATCCACGTGGTGGCACTCAAAACACGTATTGATCGAGTTCTCCATTTCGCCGACATGGTTCGCCATGGCGTCGACGCTCTCCGGGTGCCGCGTGCTTTGTGAATAGAGATCTTCCTGCACGCGGTGGATGTTCAGCAAAAGATGCTCTCGCAGAATCTCGACCTGATGCAGCATAATGAGTTCGTCGAAGTTCGCCGCGCTGTGTTCGACCGTAAAAATAAGGTAGGCGCCGCCCGCAAACGCAAGCAGGGAAAAGACACTCAGTATGGCGATGATTTTCTTTTTCATTTGAAAGCGGCACAAGACATCGAGAAGCGGAGAGCGGCGCGGCAAAAATCCTATGGGTAATAATAACCTAGAGGTCCGAACCTGTCAACAGGCGTGAGAGAGGAGAGGGCATTGCGCTTCTTCTCGGGGGAAAATGCTCTTCTGCGAATAACGGGGAGAGAGAGAAAGGCGTCGCGGCGTTCGGCTTCACGCCGACGCCGCAACCGATCGTTTGACCACAACAACCCTGACGGCCTGCGGACCTTCCTGGCCCTGTTCCTCGATAAAGGAAACCTCTGTCCCGATTTTGAGGCGCTCGAAGTCCTCGTTCAGGACGCTGTCCCGATGAAAGTAGATTTCCCGCTCGTCTGCGGTTTCGATGAATCCGAAGCTTGCATCCGGAGAAATGCTGACGATGCGCGCGACCGGGGCCTCCCGGTGGCTCTTCACGCCGCCGCGCGCTCTCTGTGCGTGTTCTTCCAGCCGTCTTGCCGCGGCGTCAAACGCGTCCCTGATCGCGACATAGACGTCTTCATGCTCTTCCCGCGTCACTGCCAGCTCTTTTCCGGGGACCGTGATGTCTACCCGAATTCCATAGAGTTTCCCCTGGTGCTGCCGCCGCTGGGCGCTGTCGACCGTCACCCTGCAACTGGTGATCCGGTCGTAATATTTTTCGAGCTTGGTTGCCTTTTCATTGATCTGCGCTTCAATGGCCTCTGAAGACGGGATGTTATGGAACCTTACCTGCAAAGGGAGTCTCATGAGCGGCCTCCAATCAAAAAAGTATCATCTATTCCTGATTTGAAGTTAGCACAAGAATTCCTGACTGTCAAACGTCCCTCCTTCCCGAGGAATCACGATTGCCATGTTGTTCGCTAAAGTTTTTTCTTGCGGGTAAAATGCCCGAACACGCTGTCGACTAAATACTGGCAGGTATGGGAAGAGGCTACATCACTCAAACCGGGGGTCGTTACAATCGGGAGCCGCTTAGTCGCAGTGGTTCATGTAGATATCGTTAAAGGCCCTGTGCGTGTCTTTGAAGAGTTCGAGCAGCTGCGGGTCGAAATGCTGCGGCTTGGTCCGCTCATTGCCTTCCGTCATGATTTTGAACGTCCGGATAGAATCGTAGGCGGGTTTGTAGGGCCGCTTGCATCGAAGCGAATCATAGTGGTCCGCGATGCTCATGATTCTCCCTTCGATCGGGATCTCCTCACCCGCCAGCCCCCGCGGGTAGCCCGTTCCGTCCCACTGTTCGTGATGCGTGATCGCGATCCGCTCCGCCATCTGGAGCAAGTTCGAGCGCGACCCCTGAAGGATCCTGGCACCGATCGTCGTGTGTGTTTTCATCAGCGCGTATTCCTCAGCGGTAAATTTCGTCGGCTTGAGCAAGAGGTCCGTCGGGATGCCGATCTTTCCGATGTCGTGCATGGGCGCGGCATACTGGAGCGACTCGACCAGGTCGGCGGGCAGACCCATTTCATTTCCGATATAGGCGCAGTAGTGGCCTACCCGGCGGATGTGAGCGGCCGTTTCCTCGTCTTTGTGCTCCGCGACGATCGTGAGCCGGAAAATCGTGTCCAGATATCCTACCTTCAATTCTTCCTGCGAACGATTCAACTCCTGGAGAGCAAGACTCAACTGCGCCGTCCGCTTCGTCACCTCCGCTTCGAGCAGCTCGTTGTGGTGCATGAGAAAATCCTCATATTCCTTGATGCGCAGCAGGTTTTTCACGCGCACCATAAGCTCGGCGGAGTCCACGGGCTTGGTGAGAAAATCATTGGCGCCCGCCTCAAGTCCCTTGAGCTTCGCGCTCTTTCCATCAAGCGCTGTAATCATCACAATCGGGATGTTCCGCGTCGGCGCTTCGGCCCGGAGCCTGCTGCACACCTCGTAGCCGTCCATCCCCGGCATCATAACGTCGAGAAAAACGATGTCCGGACAGCATTGCCGCGCCGCATCCAGGGCCTCGGCGCCGTTTTTGGCCACCGTGTAAGCATACCCGTTGTTTTTCAGGATGATGCCGATCAGCTTCAGGTTCTTCTCCTCGTCGTCGACAACGAGTACCCGCGGGACCCGCAGTGTTGTTTCCATGTGCTCCTCCCTCTACGTCATCTAATTCCCTTGAAGCATGCGGTCTTACGATCAGGACCGGCGCACTTTTCCGGGGCCGGGATGGTGAAGGAAAAGCGCGACCCTTTTCCTTCTTCGCTTACCGCCCAAATAGAGCCGCCGTGAAGCTCCACGATTTTTCTGCTCAAGTGCAGCCCGAGACCCGTGCCTTCGTATTTTTTGGTCAGCGGCGCGCCGAGCTGCGTGAAAGGCTTGAAGAGTTTCCGCAAATTCTGCGGCGAAATGCCGATGCCGGTGTCCCACACGGATATGCACACTGATTCATTATGGCGCGACGCGACGACGCCCACGGTCCCGCCTTCGGCCGAGAATTTGAGCGCGTTGGCCACCAAGTTCAAAACGACCTGCTTGATCTTGCGCTCGTCCGCTTGAAGCAGAAGCGTGGCAACGTCCTCGGGAAGCTCGGTGTGGAGCCGGATGCCGTGCCGCTGCGCCTTTTCCCTGAACATGAACAGGCACCCGTCGAAGAGCTCCTTGAGCGAAAGCTCGCTCAGTTCCAACTCCATCATGCCTGCCTCTACCTTCGAAAGATCGAGGATGTCGTTGATGAGGCGTAATAAGTGCCGGCCGCTCCGCCAGATGTCGCCCAGATACTCCCGCTGCTCGCCCGTGAGCGGCCCCGTAAGGCCGTCCCTCATCACCTCGGAAAAGCCGATGATGGCATTGAGCGGCGTTCTCAGTTCGTGGGAGACGTTTGCGATAAATTCCGACTTGGCATTGTTTGCCGCAACGGCGACCTTGTGCGCATCTTCCAGCTCGGAGGTCCTTTCCCGCACCTTCGCGGCCAGTTCCTCGCTGTATCGCTCTCTGGCCTCGGCCGCTCGCCTCCGGTCGGTGATGTCGAACAAAGTGCCGATGATCGCCGGCTTCCCTTCGTACGCAATGGGTCCCGCGGTCATGCTGATCCAGCGTTCCTCCCCGTCCTTCCTGATTATCCTGAATTCGTATTCCGGCGGCAGGTCTTCGCCGGCCAGGCGCGCGCGGCCGCGCTCCTTGATCAACTCCCGATCCTCCGGATGGACAAGCTCCCAAAAATCCTTGGTCAGAATTTCCCCGCGCGCGTATCCGGTCAAGGCCTCTCCCGCCGGGTTTGCATAAATGAGCTTGCCGCCCCGGTGCATAAAAAACCCCGCGCTCGTCGTCTGCGCGAGAATTCTGAACTTTTCTTCGCTCTCTTTGAGCGATTGCGTCGCGCTGTTCACGGCTTCCTGCAGGGTCGCCCGCTCGGTGAAGTGCCGTTGCTCCTCGAGCGCCCTGACCTCGCGATTTTTGATGAAATCCTTTCGGGCGGACAACTCGGCATGGTAGCAGGAAAACATGCCGATGAGGTTCGCCGACCCGAAAAGAAAATTGTCGTAGAGGAGCTGGGGAAGCGCGGGAGGACCGACCCAGAGCGTCGTCATTTCGTAGAGCGACATGATGCACCAGGCCGCGGCGGTCGCGTAAAAAAACCGCAGCCTGACGAACGTATAGGCGTACATAATGACGAGAATCAGCCCGCTGTAGTAGAAATAATTTCCCGCGCGATGAGCGATGACCATGATCGCCACGAGACCGGCCCCGGAAAGGAACACCAGGGCGGCCAGAGACGGCTGCATGTATTTTTTAAACGACGGGGCGTAGGTGGCCGCCAGTATCAGCGCGCACGCGGGGCATACGACGCCGAAGCGGATGAACCAGGCCAGCGCTTTCACCTCCGGGATAAGCCACGCGTCCATGACCGCGAAAACCGCGTACAAAAGCGCCCCCACCACGATAGCGGGGCGCAGCGGCTTGAGCGAGTGTTCGAAATAGTCGTCTTGGAACTCCCGCTCGAGCTTCCCGGTAAAATGCAGCTGTGAAAATAGGTTCATCGTCACTTTCTTTCATTCTCCGGCCTCCGGCCGGCTCTTCCCTCACGGAGCAACCTTGCGCACCTGTCGAGACTTATACCCTATAGAAATTGTCACGGGAAATCAATACCCCGGCCGGGTCATTTTCAGGGTAGTGGGCAACCGCATGTCAAAACCGGGCAAAAACTCTTTTTTGTTTTCCCGGTCCGTTCGGTTATAATGGCACATGCACATCCGGGAAATCCTGAAACAAAACCCTCTGGTACTGGCGCCCATGGCCGGGATCACCGACTTCCCCT
>JBGPHF010000079.1:0-6906 GCA_041484215.1 Nitrospirota bacterium | reverse complement strand
GGAGCAAAGAAGTAACGAGCATCCTCAACAACGCTTTCCGGTGACTCGTGTCCCTGCCAAATTGTCTGCCAGCGCATCCGTGTCTCATATCGTATCCTTATCCTGTCTGCAATAATGTTAAGCCTCGGTCGGCTTTTCCGCCAGGAGTCTTCTCGCCTCTCCGACTATTTTGTCGTCAACCTTCAAGCCCAGGGAAAGCCCCATTTCGGCAAGTATTTCTTTGATCTCATTCAAGGATTTTCTGCCGAAGTTTTTCGTCTTGAGCATTTCACTCTCGGTCTTTTGGACCATTTCGGCGATGGTTTCAATTCCGGCGTTTTTCAGGCAATTCGCGGCTCTGACGGAGAGCTCGAGCTCATTCACACTGCGGAGCAGGTTTTCATTGAACGAAGGAACCTTTTTTATATCCTCATCCGCAGTCGGCAATTCCTCTTCCTCTTCGGGCAGATGGATAAAGATCGATAAGTGATCCTTCAGAAGTTTTGCGGCATGGGCCACGGCGTCGTCAGGCCGGATGCTTCCATCGGTCCACACCTCGAGTACGAGCTTGTCATAATCCGTTTCCTGCCCTACGCGGGCGTTCTCCACCTTGAAGTTCACCTTCCGAATTGGAGAAAAAATGGAGTCTATCGGAATAACGCCGATGGGCTGGCCCGGCTCCTTGTTGCGATCGGACGATACATAGCCCCGCCCGCGGCGCGCCCGCATTTCGACTTCGAGTTTGCCGTTTTTGTCGATCGTCGCAAGGTGCAGTTCAGGGTTCAGGATTTCAACCTCGGCATCTGCCTCGATATCTTTTGCCGTAACCTCGCCTGGCCCCTTCACCTTGAGGCTCAGCGTTTTAGGCTTATCCGTATGCAGCTTCAGTCTGATTTCCTTGAGGTTCAGGATCAGATCCGTCGTGTCTTCAACGACGCCTGGAATGCTCGAAAACTCGTGTTGAACGCCGGTAATGCGCAACGACGTGATGGCCGAGCCTTCCAGCGATGAAAGAAGCACCCGGCGGAGCGAATTTCCCAGGGTCGTCCCGAAACCACGCTCAAGCGGCTCCGCGGTAAACTTTCCGTACGCATCGGTTATTTTTTTGGGATCGTATTGAAGCTTTTTTGGCATTTGAAAGTCTTTAGCTTTTTTGAGCATGTTGCCTCCATAAAGGAGTGAAAAAGCAATCTATGACGGCAAGAACGACAGCCGGCTGCGAGAAATGCGTCCACGTAATCGATATCCGGATGTTGAGAACACGGATTACTTGGAGTAAAGCTCGACCACCAGCTGCTCTTTGACCGTCGGCAGCGTCGAATCATCCCTGGCGGGCAGTGCGAGCACCCGGCCTTTAAACTGGGCCTTATCAATCTCCAGCCACGTAGGGAAACCGCGTTTCTCCACTGCGCTCAGGGTCTGTTGTATTTGAACAATGCCCCGGCTCTTTTCCCGCAACTCGACCACGTCACCGGCCTTGAGCAGATAGGAGGGAATGTTCACTTTTCTTCCGTTCACGAGCAGATGACCATGCCGCACAAGCTGACGAGCTTCTTTTTTGGATCCGGAAAATCCCATTCGCTGTACGACATTATCGATCCGCCGCTCCAGAAGTTGGAGCAGATTGTCTCCAGTTACGCCCTTCATGCGCTCGGCCTTTTCAAAATATCCGCGAAATTGACGTTCGAGAACACCGTAGATGCGCCGAATCTTTTGTTTTTCCCTGAGCTGCAAACTGTATTCAGATTGCTTAATTCTGCCCTGGCCGTGCTGTCCCGGTGGATAGCTCCGTCTTGTGATGCCGCATTTATCCGTATAACAGCGCTCGGCCTTTAAAAAGAGCTTCATGCCCTCTCTCCTGCAGAGCTTGCAGACTGATCCTATATAGCGTGCCACGTGGTTCCTCCTGTTTTGACCGTGTTCCTAAACCCGTCTTCGTTTCGGCGGCCTGCATCCGTTATGGGGGATTGGCGTTACGTCCTTGATCGCCACAATTTCAAGTCCCGCCGCCTGAATCGACCGGATAGCCGATTCTCTGCCCGTGCCCGGTCCCTTTACGTAGACTTCAACCTGCCTCATGCCGTTTTCCATCGCTTTTTTTGCAGCGGTTTCGGCGGCCAACTGCGAGGCGAACGGCGTGCTCTTCCGCGAGCCTTTGAAACCCTTGTTGCCGGCGCTCGACCAAGTGATGACGTTGCCCGCGATATCAGTGATCGTCACTATCGTATTGTTAAACGATGCGTGGATATGCGCTATTCCGTTGGCCACATTCTTTCTTTCCTTGCCCTTCTTGGCCATCATTCCTCCTCATGAAATCGCTGCCGATTGCCCAGCGATAACCTTCTTAATTGTACAGTTGCTACTTTTTCGCCAACGACTTCTTTTTGCCCCTACCCGCCATCGACGACTTCTTCGGACCTTTTCGTGTTCTTGCGTTGGTCTTCGTCCGCTGTCCGCGCGCAGGCAATCCGCGGCGATGCCGAAGGCCGCGGTAGCTCCCGATGTCCATCAAACGCTTGATGTGCATGGTCACGTCTCTGCGAAGATCGCCTTCTACCGTATATTCACGGTCGAGAATTGCACGGATCTTCACGATATCGGATTCCGTGATATTTCCGCTTTTGGTGAGCGGATCTATTCCCGCTTCGGCAAGAATCTTCTTCGCAGACGTAGGCCCTATCCCGTAAATATAGGTGAGCCCGATTTCTATTTTTTTGTCCTTCGGTAATTCAACACCGGCAATTCGAGCCACATTTCCTCCTCGCGCCAACGCTCAAGAAGAGCCCGTTCGGCCAGCCTTCGGCTAAACGACGCCCCCTTCGCGCGCGCAATGCTTGATTACCCCTGACGCTGCTTATGGCGTGCGTTTTCGCAAATAACCCGCACAATGCCTTTGCGGCGAATGATCGTACACTTGGGGCATATTTTTCGTACAGACGAGCGAACTTTCATGGTCGTTTGTTTCCATTCCGTTCAAGCGGTTAGGTACGCATTGTTACTTGAACCGATACGTTATCCTCCCCCGGGTCAGGTCATAGGGGGTTAGTTCCACTGTTACTTTATCTCCGGGCAATATCTTAATGAAATGCATCCTCATTTTACCCGATATGTGAGCGAGTATCTTATGGCCGTTCTCTATTTCGACGCGAAACATCGCGTTGGGAAGCGTTTCTAAAACCGTACCTTGTACCTCAATAGCGTCTTCCTTGGCCATATCTCTCTCAGTATTCAGCCGGCAACCCATGCTTATCTCAGCGTCAATATCCAGGGGCCGTCGGGCATTACGGCAATCGTATGTTCAAAGTGCGCCGACAGGCTTCCGTCTGCCGTCACCGCCGTCCAGCCGTCTTCCTTAACCGCGGTTGCGCTGCCGCCCCTGTTGACCATCGGTTCAATGGCGAATACCATGCCGGACTTTATTTTCGGTCCCTGTCCCCGCTCTCCGAAATTCGGGATTTGCGGGTCCTCATGCATGTTTCGTCCGATGCCGTGTCCGACGAACTCCCGGACCACCGAGTAGGCGTTTGTCTCTGCATGCCGTTGCACAGCCGAAGAAACATCGTACAGCCGGTTTCCCGACACCGCCTCGGCGATCCCTTTGTAAAGCGATTCCTCGGTCACCTTGATCAGGCGTTCAGCTTCCGGGGTCACACGGCCAACGGGAAAGGTCTTCGCCGCGTCTCCATAAAAGCCTTCAACAATGGCACCTACGTCAACGCTGACAATATCTCCCTCATGCAGGATCACGTCCTTCGAGGGGATGCCGTGCACCACCTGGTCGTTGATCGACGTACACAGCGTTTTTGGATATCCTCGGTAGCCCTTAAAAGCCGAACGAGCACCCGCGGCTACAATGAACTTTTCAGCGTACTCATCCAACTCCTGAGTGCTTATGCCCGGTTTTATCAGAGCGCCGACGCCGTCCAGAACATCCGCGACGACCAGTCCGGCCTTGCGCATTTTCTCTATTTCCTGCCGGGACTTTAGAATAATCATGCGGCAAGAAAGACGTTTACCGTCTTCCCTTTATTGAAACACCCTTCAAAAAACCACCGTAGTGGCGCTGGATCAAGTGCGACTCTATCTGCGATACGGTATCGAGCGCAACGCCGATCACGATTAAAAGCGACGTACCGCCGAAGTAAAACGGCACATTAAACGCTTTGTAAAAAATGTCGGGCAGCACGCACACCGCGGAGAGATACAGCGCGCCCCCCAGGGTTATGCGCGTCAGCACGCGATACAGATAGTCCGAGGTCTTTTTGCCGGGCCTGATTCCTGGGATGAAGCCGCCGTATTTCTTCAAGTTATCCGCGATATCCACAGGGTTAAAAACGATTGCCGTGTAAAAATAAGAAAAGAATATGATCATCAATACATACACAGTCGTGTACAGCAACTTTCCCGGAGAAAGCTGTTGCGCGATCGAATGAATCCAGCCAACCTGCGCAAACCCCGCGATCGTCGCAGGGAAGAGCAGTATGGAAGAAGCGAAGATCGGCGGAATCACCCCCGAGGAGTTGATCTTGAGCGGCAGGTGGGTGCTTTGCCCTTTGTAAATTTTTCTGCCGACCATCCGCTGCGCGTATTGAATTGCAATCTTCCGTTGGCCGCGCTCCATCACAATGATGGCGGCAATGACGGAAACGATGATAGCGATGATAACGAATACCATGAAGTAGGGGATTTCACCAGAACGCACAAGTCCAATCGTGTTGGTAACGGCGCGCGGGAAGCCCGCCACAATACCGGCAAAAATGATCAACGAGATGCCGTTGCCGATGCCCCGTTCGGTTATCTGCTCTCCGAGCCACATAATGAACGTCGTACCCGCGGTGAGCGTAATCATGGTCAATATCCGGAACGACCATCCGGTGCTCTCGACGAACGCGCCGTCGCCCATTTTTTCTATGCCGACGGCCATCCAGAACGATTGAAAGCAGGAAATAGCAACGGTTCCGTACCGGGTGTATTCAGTGATCTTTTTTCTGCCCGCTTCTCCTTCTTTCGCAAGCGCCTGGAGCCTCGGAATCACAACCGTGAGAAGTTGCAGAACGATCGAGGCCGTGATATAGGGCATGATTCCGAGCGCAAAGATAGTAACTCGTGACAGCGCGCCGCCGGAAAACATATCGAAAAAGCCCATGAGCCCGCCCGCCGACTGATGGAGAAATTGGCTGAGCGCTTCGCCCTTCACTCCCGGCGTCGGAATATGCGCGCCGATCCGATATACCGCCAGCATCAAGAGCGAGAAAACAATTCTCTTTCGGAGCTCCGGGATGTTGAATATATTCTTAAAGCCGGTGAACAAAGGTTATATTACCTCGGCCTTTCCGCCGGCAGCCTGGATTTTTTCCACAGCGCTTTTGCTGAACTTGTGCGCGCGCACGGTGAGCTTAGACTTGAGTTCTCCCATGCCGAGCACCTTCAATCCGTCCTTCATATCGTTTATCAGGCCGTTCTGCTTCAGCATCTCCGGCGTTACCGCATCGTTGCCGCCCAGTTTTGCGAGGTCACTAACGTTTACGACGGCATACTCCTTGCGAAATATATTCGTAAAGCCCCGTTTGGGAATTCTGCGCTGCAGGGGCATCTGGCCGCCTTCGAAGCCGGGGCCCTTGACGCCGCCCGATCTGGCCTTTTGTCCCTTGTGCCCTTTTCCGGCGGTCTTACCGGAGCCGGAGCCGACGCCTCTGCCCACCCGCTTTGCTTTTTTCGTGGCGCCTTCTGCTGGTTTCAGTTCTTCTAATCTCATAGTTTGCTCACTAACCCGGTAATTTGACGTTTGACTGCTACTATTTCGTTATGCTTCTTCCACTTTGATGAGGTGAGAAACTTTATTGATCATTCCGCGTATCTGCGGCGTATCAACGCGGACTACGGAATGGTTCAATTTTCTGAGGCCCAGTCCGATCAGAACGACCTTGTGCTTCCCCGGCCGCGCGATCCCGCTTTTTACCAGCGTGATTTTGAGTTTTTTCGCATCAGATTTTGCCATGCCTATCCAAGCTCCTCTACCGTTTTGCCCCGAAGCGTAGCCACCTGCAAGGCACTTCTCAATCTCATCAGCCCGTCAATCGTAGCGCTAACGACATTGTGCGGGTTACTGGAGCCGAGGGATTTGCAAAGCACGTTCCGTACGCCGACAACTTCCAGCACGGACCTGCTCGCGCCGCCCGCGATCAAACCAGTACCTTCCGATGCCGGCTTGAGCAAAACCTTCCCGGCGCCGAAGTGTCCTAGTATTGCGTGGGGAATCGTGTCCCCTTTCAGGGATACAAGGACCATGCTTTTCTTGGCCCGTTCCACTGCCTTCTTGATGGCAACCGGCGCTTCAGCCGCCTTGCCTTTGCCGACGCCGATCCTGCCTTTACCGTCTCCGACGACAACGAGCGCGGTGAAGTTAAACCGCTTGCCGCCCTTGACCACTTTGGCCACCCGATTCAGGTAAACCAATTTATCTTTCAGGCCGTCGCCTTCTTCTGCATCCTTATGGTATCGCTCTGCCAATGCCGCCTCCGAATAAATACCTAACTTCTAAAAATTCAGGCCCTTTTCACGCGCCGCATCCGCCAGCGCCTTAATGCAACCGTGATACTGGTGTCCACCGCGGTCGAAAACCACGTCCTTGATGTTTTTCCCCAGTGCGCGCTCCGCAATATTCGCGCCCACTTTTTTGGCGGCTTCGACGTTGCCGCAGTGCTTCAGGCCGTCGGAAACCGCCTTCTCCGTCGAAGATGCGGCAATAAGGGTCCGGCCGCTCGTATCATCGATGAGCTGTACATAAATATGGCTCAAGCTCTTGTAGACGCTTAACCTCGGTTTTGCGGCGGTGCCGTGCACCTTCTTGCGAATTCTACCTTGCCGTCTTTGTCTAGCTTTCACTTTACTATATGCCACGTTCACTCTCCATACACGTCCGCTCTT
>JBGPHF010000078.1:0-6918 GCA_041484215.1 Nitrospirota bacterium | reverse complement strand
ATCATACTTGAGCGTCGTTACGTTCGCGAGATATTTCATGTGAACACTCCCTCCTGGAACAAACGTATTGTCAAGAATTAACCACAGAGCGCACTGAGAAGGTCTTGAATGGATGGAGCAACTTCCTCTGTGTCCCTCCCTTTTTGCGTTCTCTTTATTACCAGCTCCATTTGTTTGTCTTGTCATTTAAAGCGCGAGAACACAGAGCATCCTGTTGATAAATAAACTCAAAGTGTTTGGGTTTTACCCAGGCATTCCTCGGTGCCCTCTGTGGTTTCATACTGGCCTCTGTGGTTTTCATAGAACTTTTGACAATACCGGAACAAAACCTTTGACACGGATCAAATCTGACAACGGCTATGATAAAAGCGGTAACAACGGAAACTTAATCATGATTCTTCAAAGATTTTTAGATTCAGATAATCATCCACTCCTTCAATTTGAAGACGATCATCAAAACAAGAGAGACGGCCGCGGCGCCGATATAGGCGGGAAGGCCTATCTTCAATTCCTTATTAACGCCCGACATGCCGGTGAAGGTCGTAGAACCCGTGAACTGGAGCGCGATGTAGGAGCTCAGGGCGGGGAAAAACAGATAGGTCGCTGCTTGAAGCAGTCTGTCATGCCCGCTGCCGAGGCCGAAGCCCTGCGCCGCAAGCGCGGTGACGAGCAGGCCCATGATCCAGCCTTTGATCGCAAACGACCTGAAAGGAACGTAAGGCAACAGGATCGGTGTCAGAAAAGCCCCGGAAACAACGGCAAGCAGGAGCTGGACCAGAAGCGGCAAACCGCCTGACCACGCGCTTTGGAAAAGAACGCCCTGTGGCTCAAGTCCGAAGAGAAGAAGGATGCCGCCGGCAAACCAGGGAAACTTTTTCATCGCGGGGTTAATTTCCATAGGTGTGAGAACCAGCCGGTCGAGCATTGAAAACTCGATAGTCCTCATCTCTTTGGTTTTTTTATAGCCCGCACGCACATAGGCGGGAAGGTCCCTGGCCTGCACCGGACCGAAAGAAACGCGGAAGCCCGTCTTCTTCCGGACCTCGGCGGCGCAGACGCCCACGGCGCCGAGTTGGGGCACGATGATCCTCTTGTGACCGACCACGGAGTCGAGTTTTGCATCCGTAATCCGCGCGACCAGCTCGTCCGTTCCGAAGGTCCCCTTGCCCGCCGCGCACCAGACATTGATGCTCTTCGTGTCGAGCACAAGGACCCAGGCGTCCAGGCCTTTCAGCTCCCGCCGCAGGATATCGAAGGTCAGCTTGTAGTTGGCGGTCGCGAAAACGTCGGAATCTTTTGTCGGTTCGCCCACGGCGTAGAGTCCGGGTTCGACGGCATAGTTCATGCGGAAGGCGCCTGAGCGGCTTTTGACCATGCCCCAGTAATCGGCGCGCGACCAGTCGGAGGAGGCACGAAGCACGCTGCCGCCCGGCGTATCGACCGTGCCTGTGGAATAAGGAGGAACTGCTTTTTTTACAAATTTGAGAGTTTGCATCTGCATGGAATCACCTCGTTCGGGCATTCAATGTCTCCGCACTTTCACTTGTTCAAAATGTCTCCCATCACCGGGCCGAGCATCACCTTCACCATACCCTCGAGGTTGTCCGCTTTTATGAGGGCGATGCAGCAGATCTTCCCGTCCTTTTCCCAGCTCGTGACGGCAAGCTTGTCGCCGGCTTTGATGCCTGCCTTGGCGCGCAGTTCTTTCGGCAGCACCATCTGGCCCCGCTCGTCCACGGTCACGAGCGCTTCCACGGCGCAGCAGCTCGCGCCTTTACCGAATGGGCCGGCCACGGGCAGTTTTGTCTTTTTCGGTGCGGTCATAGTGCCTCCGGAATATCCGTATAATCAGATTAATCAGATGGGTAAGTAATAGCTGAAATTTGAGGATTTGTCAAGCGGTTTTTCATCGAGGCATGCGCGGCTTATTGTCGCCGGTCTTTTACCCTCGTCGTCGAGCTTGTCCGGATAGTCTTTCAGGAAAACCTGGGTTGAACCTTTCAATGTGCCGGAGAGACGCCTTCAGATTCCCCGTAAATACGCGCCGGCAATATTTACTTCCTCTGTCAGTCCGTTTACATCTATGGTAAAATAGCCCACAAGCGCACAGTCATAATTCAACGAGCTTATTGAAGGACGGGTAAGCATTATGTCACACAGAAAACGACATCGCCGTAGTTTGCTTCAAACCGTCCTGCCCGCGAAATTGTCCGTCTTTTTTCCGGGCAATCAGGTGACCTTGCTCCAGAACGGAGAAGCCTATTTCCCCGCGCTCGAAGCGGCATTCGACCGGGCAAAGAATGAAATTTATCTTGAAACGTATATTTACGAAAATGACGGCACCGGGCGACGGATTGCGGACGCGCTAAAGCGGGCCGCCTTGCGCGGCGTAAACGTCTACGTGCTGATCGACGGCTACGGGTCCAAGGACCTGCCGCGGAGCATGCTGGATTACCTGCGGGCTGACGGCGTGAAGGCGCTCATCTATCGGCCCAAGGTATCCCCCTGGACGTTCCATCGCAAGCGCCTGCGCCGGATGCATCGGAAAATAGTGGTCGTGGACCGAGAGATCGCTTTTGTCGGGGGGATCAATATTATTGACGACAAAAAAATAACGGATGAAATGCCCCCTCGCTACGACTACGCAGTGGCCGTGGAAGGACCGCTGGTGGACGTGATCCGCCTTTCCGCACGGCGCCTGTGGTCGATGATAGCGTGGAGTTATTTTCGCAAAGGCACGGTCCGGGGCGGGGCTTTGCCTGCTTCATCCTTTGCCGGGGGGAGTATGAGCGCGGCCTTCCTGGTGCGGGACAATCTTCGCCATCGCCGGAACATTGAAGCGGCGTATATGCAGGCGATCGAGCAGGCGAAATTCGAAATCATTCTTGCTAATGCCTATTTTTTGCCGGGACTTGATTTTCGTCATGCGCTTATCAATGCGGCCGGGCGCGGCGTGCGGGTGGTTTTGCTGCTGCAGGGGCGGGTGGAATATATTCTCCTGCACTATGCCTCGCGGGCGCTCTACGACAATCTTCTCGATGCGGGAGTCGAAATATACGAATACCGCAAAAGCTTTCTGCACGCCAAAGTAGCGGTGATCGACGGGCATTGGGCGACGGTGGGGTCTTCGAATATCGATCCGTACAGCCTGCTGCTTTCACGCGAAGCGAATGTCGTCGTGGACGACGAAGAATTCGGCGTGGCCCTGACGCATAGCCTGAAACAGGCCATGGAGGCCGACGGACGGCGGATCTTGAGAGACAACTGGAAACAGCAGCCGGCTTATTTTCGGTTCCTCAGCTGGCTCAGTTATGGTTTGGTGCGTTTGCTGATGGGAATAAGTGGGTATGCCCGCGAAAACATCAGGGCCGAGAACGATCGGTCGCTTGATTTGGATGAATGATCTATCCCTCATGGATGAGCTTGACCTCGCTGTCCCGCCGCGGGCGCAACTTGATTTGGCGAAAGCGCGATCGTCTCACCCGGATTCACCGCCCCTTCCTGTTTTGTTCGACAGGCAACGGACGAAAGAATGAACAGGACAGGAAGCAGCTTGCCGAGTATTCGCATAGCTGCCTCCTGCGAGAGGAAAAGTTCTTCGTAAGCTCCCCGCGGGGAACCGGTGGTTATTTTTTATTTGGTCCGCTCACGGTTTCCATGAGCGAATCTTTTATCGCGCCTGGAGCGCTCATGATCGACATGAAGCTGTTGCTGCCCATCATGCTGAGGTCCGGGAAATCGATGGCGATCCGGAAGCGGGCAAAGAGATGATACACCTTGTTCCCGGATACCAGGACCTCGTAAGGAAGATGGGCGGTCGACTTGAGGTCGCCGAAATCGATGTAATCCATGATGTACTTGTCCGCGCCCTTCCCCTGGGCGATGGCAACTCCGAATAAGGACTCTTCCTTGCCGGGAATATCGATCCGGTACACCTTGGTCACGCCCGCCTTTCCCGCGGCCAGGCCCGCTTCGACCGCGGTCAGCGCTTCCTGATGGCTTTTGAACTCAGCCAGCAGGTGCTTGCCGAGGCTGTCGAATTTTTCCATGCCGAAGGTGTAGTTGTACGAGCGCAGGTCCTTGTCCTTGAGCCCCTTCCCGGAACCGAATTCCTTCTGCTTTCCCAGGGCCGCTTCCAGCTTCGCTTTCACGTCTTCGAGGGTCCCCTGCATGCGGTAGACCGCCGCCATATAGGGAGGATTGGTATAGGACACCTGAATCTTGTTGTTGACCCTGGTCACGGCGACCCGCTGCGCCGCGCCGTAGCCTCCGAAATCGGTCTTGGCCGCGTTGGCCTTCAAGAGGTCGTTCGTGACGACGAGCACCTGGGCCGCGGGATAGGGCGAGTACGCTCCCACAACCTCAAAACCCTGCGCCTGCAATGCGGCCTTGGCAACGGCAACCGCCTGCTTCAGGTCCGTTGACTGCGGTTCCGCGCCGAGCACAAAGGGCTTCAGCCCTTCGGCCCCCGCCAATGCCGAACTCGTGATAAGTGCCAAACCTGCCAGAGCTGCCGCGACGAGCAATTTCATTTTCATCCTGTTCTCCTTTCGCAATTGAACGTAATGTCAAAATCTAACCACAGAGACCACCGAGAACTTCTTGAATATCACGGATAATAACGTCCTGGAATCGCCTCCCCCTCTGTGCCCTCTTTCTAAAAGCGGTTCTGGCCCTTCTCCCAGCCTATGCACCGCGAGAGCACAGAGTACCTTCTTGATAAGTCGAGATTAATGTGTTCATGTTTTACCCCAGAATCCCCTGTGACCTCTGTGGTTTCATATTTGTCTCTCTGGTTTTCATAAAACTTTTGACAATATCCAATGGAACGTGTCAATGCTTCGAGGGAATGAGCCGCCTCAGGGAAAAATCCAGGACAGCCCGCGATGGCTTGACAGTAGCAAACGGCCCCTAAATTGTCAAGGATATTAGCAATAATGCAATCGGCCCATACAGCGTTTTCTTAGTTTCGGTTTTACTGCTGGAGCGTACCGATAATCTCTTCCGCGCTCGACACCTTCGCAAAAACCGCGCCCAAGGCGGCCATATACGATCCATGGACGTGCTTCGAGGGGATTTCAAGCCCGTTGAACGCCATGTTTCTCGTCGCGCAAGCGTCGTGGGCAACCGTACAATTGTACCCTTTGTCGAAAGCAGCCCTCGTGGTTGAGTCGATACACATATGAGACATCATACCGCAGATCACCAGGTCTTTGATTCCTTTGGAAAGAAGATGCGATTGCAAGTCCGTTTCCCGGAAGCTGTTCGGAAAATGCTTTTTGATCACCATTTCAGCGGGTAGGGGTTTCACACTTTCGTGGAAGTTAATTCCCTCCGTATTCGGCAGGAGAAAAGTCGCGTTGGGGCGCGCTGCGATATGCTGGATGTGGATGATCAACAGGTTCTTTTCCCGGAAATGATCCAGCATTCTCTTGGCGGCTTGAGCTGCTTCGACCGCGCCGACCACCTCCATCTTCCCGTTCGGGAAATAGTCCCGTTGAATGTCCACAAGCAATAATGCAGGCGTCATAATGTATTCTCCAAATTGGCGATGACGGGCTGGTGTTTTATATGGCCGAATGGGGCGCGGAGCGCCGTAGGAACACGGCGCTGACGCGCCGACGTTGGCGCGTCGCTGTCGAGCGCCTGGTTGTATTTCTGCCACTACGTTGCGAGGCAGATACCGTCGGATTCAATCGTACCTGAATCAGTCTGGCAAACTAAGGTGATTACGCTGTAATTGTTCGGGACGTTATTAGCGTATCCCCTTAGACGAAGTTTATAACGAAAAGGCGTCTTTGCCGCTAAGTAAATAGGATTCTCAAGAATGATCCACTGTAGTTGGCCCACGACCCATTTAAAATCAAGCGAATACTCTTTCCAAACTGTAATTTGTTCGGGCGGAGGAAATCCGGCCAATTTCTGCCAGGAACGCTTTGCGATTACACCGATGCGCGAAAGAACCGTCGGGTTATTGCCATTGAGTAAGGTAACATCGAAGATTGGATCAGTGTGTTTTGTTAATGGTAGGTCGCCTTCCCCCAAAGACCCGGACCACGAATAGGAAAAAAGCGTATAATCATCTCCATCCACTTGGTTCATTTCAAACCAAGACGAGTCTTCTGCGATATCAATGCAAGCCCATTTTAGCGAATCTATAATTTGGGGACCATCTAATCCGATAATGCCTTTACTAAGCGATTCTTCCAGCATGGACTTGTAATGACGGAGCTCGTTTTGAGTTAGGTTCTTCGTCTGTGATGTGCGGGTGTCATATTCATCATGGTGATCTTGACAAAGCCATGCAAGGTTTTCTTCTTTTGAGTCCGCGCGATTATGATTAATGTGGGCAATTTGGCCCTTCTTGCGTTGTCCGTCTTGCGAGAGGAAATAGCATATGCAGCAACGCCGCCGACTCTTAATGAGTACGGCCGTTTCGCTTGATTGGTCTCGTTTACGTGGTAGATTTCTAGGATGCTTCATAATTTTCGATTTACCGGTCACCAACCGTTGGTGTATCGAACCAAGCCGATCCAGGTCGTCTACTTACTGATACTGATCCTTCGGGTGTTGTTATTGTCATTACTTGTTCCATCGCGTCATCTACCATTTTTTGAACTGCCGGATTTGGCCGGTCACTGTTTAAGGAAGCCCACAGCGCATCCAATTCATTTTGGGTAAAGCCACCTAATGGTCTCATTCCGTTTCTCCTTTCGAATAGCAGGCAAGTATTCGGGAATATCGTTTTGATCAGATACAACCAGTGATTATCTAGCTGTATCCGGCTAGTAAAGCACGAATTTTCGTTCTTTACCAGTTTAGCAAGAATAATGCCCTACTTTGCTCAAACCAAATATCAAGCCGTAAATTAACAAGGGGATCACGCCCCCCCTCGATAAATACGGAATTTGCCGCATT
>JBGPHF010000077.1:0-7035 GCA_041484215.1 Nitrospirota bacterium | reverse complement strand
TACCATCTCGACCGGGGTTACGAGGACATCGAGCAGAAGCTCTCGGCGTTAGGGGCGGACATAAAAAGAGTTTAAGATACAATATAAACCACAGAACCACTGAGGCACGAGAGAGACCCAAACCCAAACTTAGGCTTTTGCTTTTCTCTGTGTCTCTGTGCCTCTGTGGTGCATTTTGAGGTTTTATGAAAATTTTCGACTCGCAGCAAAAAGACATCGTAGCCGAACTCAAGCGCATCGTGGATCGGGGCGAGACCGCGACCGAGGAGGTCGCTGCTGCGGTCAAAGAGGTCGTCGAAGCCGTGCGCAAGCAGGGCGACCCGGCCGTCCTCGAATACACCGAGAAGTTCGACAGGGTAAAGCTCACCCTAAAAGACCTCCGGGTGACTCCCGAGGAGATCAGGGAGGCATACTCGCGCGTAGAGCCGAAAAAAGTCGAGGCCCTCAAACTCGCGGCCAGGAATATCCGCGCTTTTCACGAAAAACAGAAACTCAGCTCCTGGGTCAGCCAGGAGGCCGACGGCGTGATCCTGGGCCAGCTCGCCCGACCGATCAGGAGCGCCGGCGTGTACGTGCCCGGCGGCAAGGCATGCTATCCCTCGACCGTGCTCATGAACGTGATCCCCGCCAAGGTGGCAGGCGTCGAGCAGCTCATCATGTGCTCGCCGGTGCCAGGAGGGATACTGAACCCCTATATCCTTGTTGCCGCGGACATTGCAGGCGTCTCCGAGATTTACAAGATCGGCGGAGCGCAGGCTGTTGCTGCCATGGCTTACGGCACCGCCACGGTCCCGAAGGTGGACAAGATCGTCGGACCCGGGAACATTTACGTGGCGACAGCGAAGCGCTTTGTCTTCGGCCAGGTGGACATCGATATGATTGCTGGACCGAGCGAAATCCTGGTGATCGCGGACGAGAGCGCCGATCCCGAGTTCGTGGCCTCGGACCTTCTTTCGCAGGCCGAACATGACGAGCTCGCCTCGTCTATTCTCGTGACGACTTCTCCGGAACTGGCGAAAAAAATCGATGCCGAGGTGGAGCGCCAGCTCGCCGGTCTTAGCCGCAGGGAGATCGCCCGCAAAGCCATCGACCGATTCGGCGCGATCGTAATCGTGAAGAACTTGCAGGAAGCCGCCGAGGTCTCGAACTCCATCGCTCCGGAGCACCTGGAGCTTGCCGTTGAAAAACCGTTCGAGCTGCTGGCCCTGATCAAAAACGCCGGCGCCATATTCCTGGGGCACTATACGCCCGAGTCCGTGGGCGACTACATCGCGGGCCCGAACCACGTGCTTCCGACCGGCGGCACGGCACGCTTCTTCTCGCCTCTGTCCACGGACAGCTTCATGAAGAAATCGAGCCTCATCTTCTATACGAAGGAAGGCCTGGACAAGGTGGGAGAGGCCGTAATGCAGATTGCGGACGTGGAAGGCCTCGAAGCACACGGGAATACGATCAAAGTAAGAATGGCGAAGAAATGAAGGAGACCTTATGCCTGTAAAATCAAAAAAGATAGTCAGCAAAAAAAGCCCTGATACTCCCAAGCTGAAGCTCGGCCTTCCCAAGGGGAGCCTGCAGGAGTCCACCTTCAAGCTCTTTAACAAGGCCGGCTACCGGGTCCAAGTCAGTTCGCGGAGCTACTACCCGACCATCGACGACGCGAACATCGACTGCACACTGGTCCGTGCCCAGGAAATGGCAAGGTATGTCGATCATGGCATCTTCGACGTGGGGCTCACGGGCAAGGACTGGATCCTTGAGCAGAATGCCGATGTAGTCGAAGTGGCCGAATTAAGGTATGCGAAAGGCGGCCTCAACCCGGTGCGCTGGGTCGTGGCCGTGCCCGAGGACTCGCCCATCAAGTCCGTCAAGGATCTGAAGGGCAAGCGCATCGCAACCGAGCTCGTGGGCTATACGAAACGGTATCTTAAATCAAAAGGGGTCATCGCCGACATCGAGTTTTCCTGGGGAGCCACTGAGGTTAAACCGCCCCGCCTGGCCGATGCGATCGTGGAACTTACCGAGACCGGCTCCTCGCTCAAAGCGAACAAACTCCGGATCGTCGAGGTGATGCTCGAATCCACGACAAGACTCATCGCAAACAAAAAAGCGTGGGCCGATCCCTGGAAACGAAAGAAAATCGAAAGCATGGCCATGCTGCTCCAGGGCGCTCTTGCCGCCGAAGAAAAAGTCGGCCTCAAGATGAACGCGCCAAAGGCAAACCTGAAAGAGATTTGCGGCCTGCTCCCCTCCATGCACGCGCCCACGATCTCTCATCAGACGGACCCCGCCTGGGTGAGCCTGGAAGTGATCCTCGATGAAAAAGAAGCGAGGAATCTCATCCCCCGGCTCAAGCGCCGAGGCGCGTCGGGCATTGTAGAATACCCACTGAACAAGGTAATTCCCTAAATGAAAAGGCGACCGACTGGTCGCCTTTTCTAATTTCCGACTCTTTCACGTTCATCAGTTTTTTCACCGTCCCCGACAAAAGCGCTGATGTCTTTCCTGAGACGCTCCCGCGACTTCAACGGCTTCGAACACCGCTTTCCGGCGCACACGTAAACGGACACCTCCAGAGCATATTTTCTTTTTTTGATCTCCGCGGCGTCCTTTGCAAGCGACAGCACCCACACGACCTTTTGCGGAACATAGACGCTGTTGACCACGGATAAATATTCCCGCGCTCTCTTTGCATCGGCGAGGACCACGAACTCCACGGGATCTTCAACGGACCATAGCAGCGCGTTGCCGTAGGCTGCAGCCGCGGGAGCATGCTCGCGGTAGCTTGCTGCCAATGTTGCCGAGACAGCTTCACGGATTTTCGTATTGGTCCTTTCAGTGCCGAAATACTCCAACCTGCTCACAAATCCAAGCGCCCGATAATTCGCGAGATCATCATTCATGCCGGACAGCACCCCGGCAGTAACGGGTTTTTTGAGTGCCGAATTGAGGTAGGGACGAAAGCGTTTCTTTTCCGCGTCGTAATAGCGGCTGACTATAAGTCGCCCGGTCTTTTTCGCAGAATCGAGATAACGCCTCTCTCCTGTTGCATTGTATAAATCGAGAAGCGCTGTCCCCGCGAGCGCGTTGTCGAGGAGAAGCCCTTTGAGCTGGGAGCCCTCGCCACGCCGGTAATGTGAAACCCCTTGTTCGCCAAATAGCTTCGCCAGAATGAATTCCATACTCTTGACCGCCATGCCGAGAGAACGTTCTTCACCTGTCGCACCGTAAGCCGCTACAAGAGCGCTGATCATGAGCGATGACGAATCCGCATAACTCGTCTTGTCGACAGCAGGAGGCTGCATTCCCTTTCGATTCTGTTTCACATAATAGGTCTCATCAGCGTCCTGACTTCCGTAAAAAGCTCCTGTAGCCGCATCATACAGGCGCGCACGCACGTATTCGATCGTTTCCTTTACAACGCGGACATAGTCTTCCCTCCCTGTCACCAGAGCTGCATCGGCATAGTTCCTGATCATGCCGGCGTTCACGTCGAGCATTTTTTCGTAGTGGGGCTCCGACCAATCCGGCTTCGTAGCATACCGGAAAAAACCGCCTTCAACCCGGTCCCGAAGACCGCCCTTGGCCATGTTGTCGAGCGTTGTCGTAATGATGTGCAGAATTTTCGGGTCTTGTTCCCGCGCATAGCGCGCGAGCAGGAAATCGACGGCGTCCGGGCTCGGGAACTTCTGGCCCGCTCCGAACCCGCCGTGCTCCGCGTCAAAAGAACCGCGAATGAGCTCCAGAATTTCTGCAACCGTACTCTTGCCCGGAGTGTCCGCGAACTCCGCCTTTTGGACCGCCTTCAGCTCTTTCATGGCCTTTATTTCCGCGATTCGCTCTTCCAGTGCGGCACGGTTGTTTCGGATGAAGGCAGCTGCCCTTTTGAGACGACTGAGCAGTTCCTGGGAAGAGAGATAATTTCCCCCGCTCACGACCTCTCCCTCGGGCGTAAGGATCGCCGTGCTCGGCCATCCTCCCTGGTTGTAAAGCGCGTCGATGTCCGGCCGCGCGTCCGCATCCACCCTCACGGGGATGCAGTTTTCATTAATATAACTGATGACCTCGGGGTCCGAATACGTGGTTTCGTCCATCACGTGGCACCAGTGACACCAGACAGCGCTCAAGGAAAGCAGGACCAGTTTATCCTTCTTTCTCGCCTCGTCGAATGCGTCCTGCCCCCAGGACCGCCACCGGATCAGGCGCGCGTCATTGGGCCGCGGCGAAAAACGGAACTCCGAAGCTCCCGCGCTTTGCCCGATGAGCGCCAAAAGGCAGAGGGCTAGTATCGATCTTCTCATGGAAATATGATACCTCTTCCCGGCAGTGACCACATCTTCCGTCTTGAAATTTTCCGCTTGTACAAGATTTCCGATTCTTGTATAGTGCTTGAACTCCCATGAAAACAGCTAAAACAAAAGGCATAACCTCGCTTATCAGGCCTGAGGTCAGAAAACTCGCGGCATATCACGTGGATGAAACCCCGGTCAGAATCAAGCTCGACGCCATGGAGAACCCCTATCTTCTTCCGGCTAACGTGCTCCGGGACGTGACCGACGCGATCAGAAAAGCTCCGCTCAATCGCTATCCCGATCCCTCGGCAAAAAAACTGAAACAGGCGATAGCGGGCTTGTGGGGCATGAAGCCGGAGACGATGATCATCGGCAATGGCTCGGATGAACTGATCCAGATGGTCATCCTGGCCTTCGGCGGCCCGGTGCTCATCCCCGTGCCGACTTTCGCCATGTACGAACTCACGTCCCGGGCCTTGGCCCAGAGCGTGGTGACCGTACCGCTCGATAAAGCGTTCGGGCTCGATGCGGAGCTGATGGTGAAGAAGGCGAAGGAGAGCAAGGCAAAGGTCATCTTTCTGGCCTGCCCGAACAACCCGACGGGCAACCGCTTTTCAGACAAGTCGATCAGTAAAATCCTGGCCCACTCGAATGCCGCTGTCGTGGTCGACGAGGCGTATTTCAGCTTCTCCGGCAAAACCTGCCTTCCGCTCTTGAAAAGCCATCCGAACCTGATCATACTGAGGACCCTTTCGAAGATCGGGCTTGCCGGGCTTCGGCTCGGGGTGCTGGTCGCGTCGCCCGCGCTCATCGAAGAATTCAATAAAATCCGGCTCCCCTACAATATCAATACCCTGTCGCAGGCAGCGGGCCTGGCCACGCTCAAGCATAAAAAGGTACTGAACCAGCAGATTTCCTTATTGATTTCAGAACGGGAAAAACTCTATAATGCCTTGTCCAAAATGCCGGGCGTGACAGCGTTCCCCTCGCAAACAAATTTCATCCTGATCAAAGCAGAAGCGGACGCCACGGGAATTTACCGGAAGCTCAAACAGAAGGGGATCCTCATCAAGAACCTGGACAGACCCGGACCGCTCAAAAATTGTCTGCGGGTGACCGTGGGAAAGCCGGAAGAAAACCGGGAATTTTTGAAATCAGTAAAAACAATTTTAGACACTGACAAGCACTGACAAACGCTAAGGTAAATCCAAAAATGACCTGTCATGTTTCTTCAGGGTAAATCTGCCTGCACCCGCGGGTACGAGTGCCAGCGCGAGTGCAGGGTGTGTCAAAGCCTTTTAGGGAGGACCGAATGCCGCGAAAAGCGACCATCGAACGCAAGACCAAAGAAACGAAAATCCAAATCTCGCTGAACCTGGACGGGACCGGCAAATATGCCATCAAGACCTCCGTTCCGTTCATGGACCACATGTTCTCACACGTTGCCAAGCACGGTTTTTTCGATCTCACGCTCAAGGCAAAGGGCGATACGGAGATCGACGACCACCACACGGTGGAAGACCTGGGGATCGCCTTCGGCCAGGCGCTCAAGAAAGCCCTCGGGGACAGCAAAGGGATCAAACGCTACGGAGATGTGACCGTGCCCATGGACGAGACCCTGGCGCAGGTGGTCATGGACCTTTCCGGCAGGCCCTATCTCTCCTACCGCGTGGAGTTCCCGAAAAAATATAAACTCAAGGACTTCGATCCCGGCCTTGCCGAGGACTTCTTTCAATCCGTAGCGAACCACGCCGGCATGAACCTGCACATCCGCATTCATTACGGCCGCGACGTCCACCACATGCTCGAAGCGATCTTCAAAGCCTTCGGACGCGCCCTTGACCAGGCCACCAGCATCGATCCCCGGATCAAAGGTGTGCTTTCGACCAAGGGAAAAATCTGAGATAAGAACAGGGGTCAGGAGCCAGAAGTCAGGAGGAGGCAAAGCGTAATGCAGTTTGCGGCATTGCTTTTCCTACTGAATTCTGGCTCCTGTCTCCTGGCTCCTTCTTCACGGTATCCTTATGATCGCAATTATCGATTACGGAATGGGAAATTTACGGAGCGTGCAAAAGGGCTTCGAGCGTGTGGGCCACGAGGCCGTGGTCACGAGCGACGCGAAGACGATCTTGAGCGCCTCCAAAGTCGTTCTGCCCGGAGTGGGCGCGTTTCCGGACTGCATGCGCAATCTGCGCGAGTACGGGCTGATCGACGCCGTGCACGAGAGCATCAAATCCGGCAAGCCCTTTCTCGGCATCTGCCTGGGGCTTCAGCTCCTTTTTACGGAAAGCGAGGAGTTCGGGATCTCGAAAGGCCTGGATATCATCAAGGGCCGTGTGGTCCGGTTCAAAGGCCCCGAATTCGCCGAGCTCAAGGTCCCGCATATGGGCTGGAATTCCATATCGATCAAACGCAAGGCGTCGGCCCTCCAGGACGTTCCGGATAACAGCCACGTTTATTTTGTCCACTCTTTCCATGTGGTGCCGGAAGATAAGAGTGTTATCGCGACCACGACGCCCTATGGGACCGAGTTCGTCTCAAGCATCTGGAAGGACAACCTCTTCGCGACCCAGTTCCACCCGGAGAAGAGCCAGGCGCTGGGGCTTTCGATTTTGAAGCGCTTTGGAGAACAAAAAACATAATATCCGCCACGGAGACGCTGAGACACTGAGAAGAGCAATAAGAATTCTCGTTATTCTCTGTGCCCTCTGTGCCTCTGTGGCAAAACATCTGAGGTTTTATGCTG
>JBGPHF010000076.1:0-7060 GCA_041484215.1 Nitrospirota bacterium | reverse complement strand
GATGGCGGCGCCCGTGGGAGAGGTCACGATCCCGATACGTTGGGGAAGAACGGGGAGCGGCTTCTTATGGACAAGATCGAACAGCCCTTCCTTCCCGAGCCGGGCCTTCAATTGCTCGAAAGCCAGTTGGAGCGCGCCGACTCCTTTGGGCTCGATGTATTCAAGGACAAGCTGATACTCACCGCGCGGTTCGTAGACGCCCACCCTGCCGCGGCAGATTACTTGTATTCCGTGCTGCAGCGTAAATTTGAGAGATCGTTGTGATGAGCGAAACAGGACGGCCCGTATCTGGCTGTGTTCGTCCTTGAGCGTGAAATAGGCGTGGCCGGATTGGGGAATGCTGAGGTTCGAGATCTCCCCCTCCACCCAGACATCGGGGAAATTCCTTTCGAGGAGGTCCTTGATCTGTGAAGTGAGTTGGGAAACACTAAGAATGTGGGTCTTCATGAGATCACCAAACGACAAGCAACAAATAACAAATAAATTCCAAATCTCAAGAACCAAACCCCAAACAAACACCAATGTAACAAGAATCACGTTTTAAACTTTTGGTCATTGTAATTTGGTGCTTGGTTATTATTTGCAATTTGTTATTTGAAATTTGGGATTTTTGATGCATCGTCTCTTATGATTTCAAGTGTATTCTCTCTATTGCCTTTGCTTTTCCTGTGGCGGAATCAATATCAACCATGACTGCGTCCAGATGCACCGGGCCTTTGGGTATTTCGAAACGATGCGGGGTCTGGTACAGAAACCGCGCAATGGCCTGTTCCTTCCTCACGCCGATGACCGAGTCCGTGGGCCCGGTCATGCCTACATCGGTAATAAATGCCGTACCTCCCGGAAGCACACGCTCGTCCGCGGTTTGAACATGCGTGTGGGTGCCGATCACGGCGCTCGCCTTTCCATCAAGATGCCAGGCAAGGGCGATCTTCTCGGACGTTGCCTCGGCGTGGAAATCAATAATGATAACCGGCGTTTGCTTTTTTAGTTTTTCGATCTCGCGCTCGGCTACGCGGAAGGGGTCTTCGAGGTTCGACATAAAGACCCGGCCTTCAAGATTCAGCACTGCTGCCTCGCCCGCGCTCCGCGTGGAGACAACCACGCTTCCGAACCCGGCGTTCCCCTCGGGATAATTGGCCGGCCTGATCAGCCGGTCCTGCTTCCCAAGATACGGCTCGATCTCTTTTTTGTCCCAGACGTGGTTGCCTGAAGTCAGAACGTCGATCCCCAGGAACAGCAGCTCGTCGGCGATCTCGGACGTGATCCCGAATCCGCCGGCGGCGTTCTCGCCGTTCGCGATGACGAGATCAGGATGGTGCGTTTCAACCATGCCCCGCAGCTGAGCCCGCACCATCTTCCTGCCCGGTTCGCCGATAATGTCGCCGATGAATAGAACCTTCAATGAACCCCCTTGAAACAAATCTCAAATTTCAAATCACAAATACCAAATAAGCATTAAGCACCAAATCCCAAACAGCAAACAAAAACCAATGACAAGCACCTATCAAAGTTTGGTGCTTAACGATTGGTGATTGGTTATTATTTGTAATTTGGTGCTTGTGATTTCGTATTTGCCTTATTTGGCAAACTCCACATACCTGCTCTCGCGCACCACCGTCACTTTGATCTGGCCGGGGTAGGACAGCTCCTGCTCGATCTTTTTGGCAATGTCGCGGGAAAGCTGCGCGGCGTGCGCGTCCGAAAGGTCTTCGGGTTTCACGATGATCCTGATTTCGCGGCCGGCCTGGATTGCGTATGATTTCTCGACGCCCTTGAAGGAGTTCGCCGCCTCTTCGAGCTTTTCAAGCCGCTTGAGGTAGCTCTCGAGCGTCTCGCGTCGCACTCCGGGCCTTCCTGCCGAGAGCGCATCCGCGGCCGCCACGAGCACGGACTCCACGCTGCTCGCTTCCCCGTCCCCGTGGTGGCTCGTAATGGCGTTGATCACCTTTGCGGATTCGCCGTACTTCTTGGCAAAGTCGCCGCCCAGTTGGGGATGCGTCCCCTCCATTTCATGGTCGATGGCCTTTCCCAGGTCGTGAAGTAAACCGGCCCGCCGTGCGAGTTTCTGGTCCACACCGCACTCCGCGGCCATGATGCCGGCAAAATACGCCACTTCGCGCGCATGCATGAGCACGTTCTGACCGTAGCTCGTCCGGTACTTCAGCCTGCCGAGGAGCTTGATGATCTCCGGGTGAATATTGTGAATGCCGAGGTCGAAGGCCGCTTTCTCTCCCTCTTCCTTCATGGCGACGTCGAGCTCTTTTTTTACCTTTTCCGCGAGCTCTTCGATCCGGGCGGGATGGATCCTGCCGTCCTGGATCAAGCGCTCGATGGTAAGGCGCGCAATGTCCCTGCGGAGCGGATCGTAGCACGAGAGAATGACCGCGTTGGGCGTATCGTCGATGATCAGGTCGATCCCCGTCGCGGCCTCGAGCGCGCGGATGTTCCGGCCCTCCCGCCCGATGATCCTGCCCTTCATTTCATCATTGGGCAGATTGACCACGGACACCGTGGCCTCGGCAACGTAGTCGCTCGCATATCGCTGGATGGCAAGACTGATGATGTTCTTCGACTTCTTGTCCGCTTCTTCCTTCGCCTCGTCTTCGATCCGCTTGATGGTCTTGGCCGCTTCGTACTTGGCCTCGTCTTCCATGGAGACCATGAGTTGGCGCTTGGCCTCCTCGGCGGTCATGCTCGCTATACTCTCGAGCATTTGGCGCTGCTCGCGCAGGCCCTTCTCGAAGCGCTCTTCCTTTTCAACCGCGACCTTCTCCCGCGCGCCAAGTTCCCGCTCGCGGCGGACGGTTTCCGTCTCCCTTTTTTCCACGCCGTCGATCTTTTTTTCGAGGTTCTCTTCCTTCTGGGTGAGCCGCCGCTCCTGGTTTTGGAGCTCCTGCCGCTTGTCGCGGTTTTCCTTCTCAAAATCCGATCTCGCCTGGTAGAGCTTGTCCTTGACCTCGAGCACGGCCTCCTTGCGCTTGGTTTCGGCCTCGCGCTCCGCGCCCGAAATGATCCTTACCGCCTCCGCCTCGGCGTCCTTGATCTTGCTCGCCGCGACCCTTCCCTTGATCAGCAGGCCCAGGCCGATACCGACCGCAAGGCCGCCCAATAACAGTACAATGTAATATTCAATCATTCTTTTCCTCCTGATGTTTCTTCCCGAGCCCGGCAAGGCGTTCCTTGATCCTCTTTTCCTCGCCCTGCTCCGTTGGTCGATAGTATTCCCGCTTCTGCGGGAGGTAGTCCTGGGTCGTATAATGGCCCGGGTAATCATGTGGATACTTGTAACCGGTGCCCCGGCCGAGCCGCGCGGCGCCCTTATAGTGGGCGTCCTTGAGATGGTCCGGCACGGGCATAAGATTGCCTTCTTCTATGTCCTTCAGCGCTTCCTTTATGCCGAGGTACGCTGCGTTGCTCTTGGGCGCCGCGGCGACAAATACAGCGGCCTGCGCGAGCGGGATTCCGCCCTCGGGCATGCCGATACGTTCCACGGCCTGATATGCCGCCACCGCCATGTAGAGCGCCCGCGGGTCCGCATTTCCCACGTCCTCGCTTGCGGCGATCACGATCCTGCGGGCGATAAACAGCGGGTCTTCGCCCGCGTAAATCATCTTTGCCATCCAGTAGAGCGTTGCCTGGGGATCGCTCCCGCGCATGCTCTTGATGAACGCCGAGATGGTATCGTAGTGCTCGTCTTCATCGTAGGCCAGCGCCTTCTTCTGGATGGACTCTTCGGCCGTGGTGAGATCGTAGACGACCGTGCCGTCGGACGAGGGCGGCGTTGAGAGGGAGCCGATTTCCAGCGCATTCAGGGCGCGCCGCGCGTCGCCGTTGGACTTCGAGATGATAAGATCAAGCGCCTCCGGCGTCAGGGTCACGGACAGGTTCCCGAGGCCCCGCTCCTTGTCCGAGAGCGCCCGAAGGACGAGGGACTTGATGTCGTCGCCGCCGAGCGGCTTGAATTCGAAGATCTGCGAACGCGAGGAGAGAGCGGGGATGATGGCGAAGAACGGATTTTGGGTCGAGGCGCCGATCAGCGTGATGGTCCCCCGCTCTACATCGGGAAGGAGCGCGTCCTGCTGCACGCGGGTGAAGCGGTGGATCTCGTCGATAAAGAGAATGGTCCTCTTGCCGCTCTGCGTGCGCTCCTCTGCTGCTTCGTGCGTCACCTTCCGGATGTCCGCAACGCCCGCAGTGACCGCATTGAGCGACACGAAATGGGCGCTGCTCCGCTCCGCGATCAGGTGCGCGAGCGCGGTCTTTCCGACGCCCGGCGGGCCGTAGAGGATGAGAGACATGAACCGGTCGGTCTCAATGGCCCTGCGCAGGAGCTTGCCCGGTCCGAGAATATGCGCCTGTCCCACGAATTCGGACAGGTCTCGCGGCCGCATTCTCCACGCCAGCGGATTCGCGGGCTCGGATGAAACAAACTCGGCTTGGACGTGTTTTTTGAGGTTCTTAAGACCCAACGTGATTACTTCAGGAGGGCTTCTACGGACTTGTGACAGTGGAAGAACCGGACCAGATCAGGACAGCATGAGACCTGAGATATCGGGCATCAGGGAACTTCTTGTTGTTCCGGGGGAGCAAGCGTAACAGCCATCGTAAACAACCGACGCGCACATTGCTTTCGCATGCGCTCTTCCCCACGTTCCCTTTCGGCGTGCGTATGTATAATTGAATGTCCTCATCTCTCAGTATGTTGCCTTGCTGGTAAAATAATCTTCGTGTGGCGCTAAAACGTTCATTAATTGAAGATTCGTGTTATTCCGGTTACTTTCAGTTGCTTTCACTATCACAAGCGCCGGAGCCCTTTTTCCCGCTCCTTTCAAACGTGCGCTGGTTACGCCTCATCTAATAATAATATATCGACGAATATAGGCCGGTGTTTTATTTTAGGACAGAAAAAACCCCCACTTTTGCCGTGCAGATAGACTTGATTCCTGGTTGCCCAGGTGGGCGCCATGTCGGAAAGTTTAGGCTTCCCAGTCCTATCTGGGCATGCACACCCTTTCCGTATGATAGCTCCCATTATTTTTTTATCACGAGGAACAAGTTATATCTATCACGAGCAAAGCAGGGGGCTTTTTTTGTTCCCAGTTACAGTTATCTTTACTGTATATATACCAGAATCATCGGAAAATGGCAAGGGGAAAAAAAGCCGGCTGATTGAGAGTTTCTCATTTTTTATCAAGATGTTCGGTAAGGCCGAGCAGCCGGTTTGCCGCGCTTTCCGCCGTGTTCTCCAGTGCCCCGTGCCGTTCCCGCAAACGGTACAGTTCATCGGCAATCGTGAGCGCGGTCAGGATGGCCACCCGGTGCGAATCGACGGTTCCTGTTCCCTTTTGCACATCCTTCATCTTCCCGTCCACGAAGGCGGCCAGTTCCCGGATATAGGCGGGATCGTCCTGGCCCTTAATGCTGTAGGACTGACCGAAGATTTCGACTTGTACGCTCTCCATAGGTGGCAAATCCTAAATTACAAATTTCAAATCCGAAATAATTACCAAAATTCAAAGCTCCAATTTCCCAAACGTTTTGAAATTCATCATTGGTGCTTAGTGCTTATTTGGAAATTAGAGCTTGCTATTTCGTGCTTGCCCTTACAGCAGCGCGTCCACAAACTCCTTCGGATCAAAGCTCCTCAAGTCTTCAATGGCTTCCCCGATACCCACGAATTTCACCGGGATCGCAAGCTCCTGATAAAGGGCGAACACAATGCCGCCCTTGGATGTGCCGTCAAGCTTCGTGAGAACGACGCCGGTGATGCCTATTGCTTCGTGGAACATCTTCGCCTGCACCAGCGCGTTCTGGCCCGTGTTCCCGTCGAGAACAAGAAGTGTCTCCTGCGGGGCGCCGGGGAGCTCGCGTGAAAGGATGCGCTTCACTTTCTTAAGCTCTTCCATAAGATTAGATTTCGTATGCAGCCTGCCGGCCGTGTCCACGATGAGCACGTCCATGGACCGGGCCTTTGCCGCGGACACGGCATCGAACGCGACTGCCCCCGGGTCCGCGCCTTCCTTGTGTTTAATCACCGGAATGCCCGCGCGCTCTCCCCAGATCGAAAGTTGTTCCGAAGCGGCCGCGCGAAAGGTATCTCCCGCGGCGAGCATCACTTTTTTCCCTTCAGCCCGAAGGCGGTACGCCAGCTTGCCGATGGTGGTCGTCTTGCCCGTCCCGTTCACGCCGACGACGAGCACGACGGCTGGTGATGCGACGAGAGAGAATGATGATGAAGGGGCCGACAAAATATCGAGCAAGAGCTGTCTCAGCCGTTCTTTAACCTGGGCGGGCGAGGAAAGCTCGTTGCGCTTGAACCGTTCCGTGAGGTCCTTCAGCACGCGCGAAGCGGTCCCGACCCCCGCGTCGGACGCGATGAGGGCTTCTTCGAGCTCGTCGAGGAACGCCTCGCCGATCTTGTCTCCCAGGACCAGCGAGCCGACTTTGTCGGAAAAGTTCTTTCTGGTCTTTGTTAAGCTCTCACGCAGGCTATGGAGAACATCGAGCATGAACACTCCTCAGAATACAATAATCAAATTATATATCCAGCGGCAGTTTGCCGGACGGTTCCGAACCCGCGGAGTGGGCGGTTTTTTTAATTTTTGCGTTGTTGTGCTTTTTCTCTTCCCCATTCTCCGGCTTTTCTTCAGGAACGGAATTGACCATCTGGCGGTAAAGATACCGTTCGTGCATTTTGCTGAAGCCGCTCCACTCGCCTTCGGCCACGTGCTCCTTCTTGAGCGTCGAGTCGAAGTTGTTGATCTTGGCCGAAAGGTCGTCCAGATAATTGATGATGATCGCTTCCCGGATTTTCGGCCTCTTGGGAGAACCATACTCGTATTCACCGTGGTGCGAAAGCATGATGTGCTTCAGCAGCATGGTCAGTTCATCGGGAAAACCCGGGATCGTTTTTATCTTGTCAGCGACCATCTCGTAACCGAGGGAGATGTGGCCCAGAAGCCGCCCTTCGGTGGTATACACGATCGCTTTCCTGACGCTGAGCTCTTTTACCTTGCCGATATCGTGCAAAAACGCGCCCGCAAGCAGCAGATCGAGG
>JBGPHF010000075.1:0-7117 GCA_041484215.1 Nitrospirota bacterium | reverse complement strand
CGGAATAATCCGCGGCTGTCTTGATATCGACTTCCTGAAAATCGACCTGTTTTTTGCCGGAGCCTGTTACCCCGGCGTAGGTAGTGGTTTTATAGTTCAAAAATTCGAGTGCCAGAGCATCAAGGCCCTGCGAAGGCCTGCCCGGGTTCAGGAGGTAGGAGGCGATCATGGTGTCGAAATAAACTCCTTTTACCTCAATGCCGTAATGGCGCAGCACGAGCAGATCGTACTTCATGTTCTGGCCGATCTTCCTGATCGCTGGGTTCGCGAATATTGGCTTGAGCGCCGCCAGAACGTGTTTCAGGCTGATCTGCTTCGGCGCGTCCTGATAGGCGTGAGCGAGCGGGAGGTAAAAGGCTTCATGAGGCTTGACCGAAAATGATATCCCGACAAGATCGGCTTGCATGGCATCGAGAGACGTCGTCTCGGTATCGAAACAGAATTCCTGGGCCGTAGAAAGAGCCTCTATCAGGCTTTGCAGCTGCGACTCATCGAGCACGGCAAGGTAGTGTTTTCCTTTCTCCGGCTCCTGCGTCACATATTTCAGCAGGGAGGGGAACTCGAGCTCGCGCAGAAGGGGAAGAAGAGCGGAACTGTCCGGGTCCTTGACCTTAAGGGCATTGTAATCGACGCTGATCGGGACGTCGTCGTGAAGCCGGGCAAGTTCACGGCTCAAGCGCGCCAGGTGAGCGTTCTCCATGAGTGACTGCCGGAGCTTGGGCTTTGTGATCGCATGTGCGTGCTCTAGCAGGTTTTCGATCGTGCCGTACTCCTGCATGAGCATCCGGGCGGTCTTCTCGCCGATCCCGGGCACGCCTGGTATATTGTCAGATGCATCTCCCATAAGCCCCATGATCTCGATCACGCGCTCCGGCGGCACGCTGAACCGTTCCTCGACGTCCTTGGGCTCGTAGACTTTCTCCTTGAGCGTGTCGTAGACTTTGATGTTCGGGCCCACGAGTTGGAGAAGGTCCTTGTCACCACTGACGATCGTGACCTTGATGCCGGCTGACTCGGCCCTGTGTGCCAGCGTGGCAATCACATCATCAGCTTCCTGGCCTTCCTGGATGAAGACCGGGATGCGAAATGCCTCGACGAGCTTGTGGATATAGGGTATCTGCGGAATGAGGTCCCGGGGCATGGGCGGCCGGTGCGCCTTATAGTCTTGGAACTCGGTATGTCTGCGGGTAGCACCCTTAGGATCGAAAGCGATAGCGACCATATCCGGCGACTTTTCCTTGATTACTTTCAGGAGCATATTCGCGAAGCCGAACACGGCGTTTGTGGGCAGACCCGAGGACGTGGACAGGTTCCTGATCGCATAAAAAGCGCGGTAGATATAGGAATTCCCATCGATAATATACAGGTCAGGCTTATGAAGACCGCTTTCTTTGCCAATCATATCCATAATCAGCGAGTATAAACCAATTATGAATAAAAAACAATGCGATAACGAACTGTTGGGAGACGGAATTGTTATTGCTGACCTATTAAATGAATAAGACCCAGAGGAATACATCCAATTGTTGACTTTTGCTCAGTGAGATTTTGCAAAGATAATGGCGTTAATCAATCATCGATACGCAAGAACCTGCTTATCAGCTGCTCCCATTGATATTTTTTGCAGAATGTATTATTTTATGGTACAATGAAAAATGTGAGGAGAATATGGATTTTAGCGTAAAAAATGCGAACTACGAACGGGTCACGGCCGTCATGGACAGATTTTTAAAAGAACGATATTCCAATATCTGCTCTTGTCCGAGGTGCATAAACGACATCGCAGCCATAGCATTGAACTATTTACCTCCTCACTATTACGTCGATAAGGAAGAAAGAATGGAACCCGGTTCTCCGTGGCTCATGGTTGAAACTGCAGTCGTCGAGGCCATCGGCAGGGTCGTGGAGAATCCGAACCATCCTCTTCATCTGAAGAACACCCCTGCACACGATTCCACCGGCCTTGCGAGTTGACCGCATCGAGTATTGAGAGCCGACACTACTATCGAAGTCGATTTTGCAAGCCTCAGCCCTCTTCGTATCCCTGTCTTGCCTGTGCGTATACAACCTGTCCGGATTTTATGGCGTGACCAGTGTTCCGAAAAAACATCTGCGACGGGCTTGTTGACGCATACTGTCGACAAAAAACACAGTCAGTTTTTTATCCTCCGGTGCTTCATGCCACCTATGACCGTTGACCATTGAAACCGAGGAAGTGGAAACTCTGATCAAATGGCTGACTGCCTGGAACTCGCGGAAAAAACTGAACAGAAAATAACCTTGACATACTAAGCTGAATTATTGTATAAACAACGGTCTCTTGCAACCAGCCTTCATCTGTCATGTGCCGGCGTAGCTCAGTGGTAGAGCAGCTGATTCGTAATCAGCAGGTCGGTGGTTCAATCCCACTCGCCGGCTCCACTCTCGAAAACATTCGATCGTTTTTCCCTCGTACCCAAGACCCCGTATCTTGCCGCGCCAAGTCGTAAAAATAACAAAAAACCAAAAAGAATAATGTTGACAATACAAGTTAATATGTTATAAATATACCATTATTTTTTGGTTGCGACCCGCCGGGAAGACCCATGAACCTGCCAAACTATATTACGCTCATAAGGGTGGTGTTGATTCCCTTCTTCATCAACCTCATGATCTACGGTTATTACCGCTCCGCTCTGCTCGTTTTTCTGATCGCGTGCGTAACCGACGCGCTCGACGGGCTGATAGCCCGTCTCACCCAAAAAAAGACGGAACTGGGCGCCTTCCTCGATCCCATGGCGGACAAACTCCTGATCGTCTCGGCTTTCGTGACGCTCGTGCTGCTGGGCAAACTGCCGGTCTGGCTGGTCATCATCGTGGTAAGCAGGGATGTCATTCTTACCCTGGGCGGGCTGGTTATTTATTTTACGACGCAGGCCCTTCGGATCAAGCCTTCCCTTATCGGCAAAGCCACGACGCTGCTGCAACTCGCCGTGGTGACGCTTTCTCTTCTGCTGATGACGTACGGGACGGAACTGGGGCTCATGACCGCCATGCAGTGGCTGACCGCCGGAGTGACAATCGCCTCGGGCATTCAGTATGTGGCAAGGGGAACGAAATTGATCGGTTGACGGGAAAAATGAACCACGAGGAGGCAGCGGATGAAAGTATCGGACATGATCAGGCAGGCGCTCGACAAAAAAGGATTTCGGAACCTCAAAGATGCGTCGAAGGTGCTCGGGATAAGCCCCGAACTTCTTCGGGTCACCATCAACAAGGGGCATATCCCGAAGGACAAGACGCTCATCATGATCTCGGCTAAACTGGGTCTCGACAAGTCGCTTTTGATCCTGTCGGCTCACCAGGAAAAAGTTCCGGCCGAGGTGAAGGGTTTTTTCCTGTCGCCCTCGCAGTCTAAATTCCGCAGGGGAAAAAGAAAATTCCCGATTTCGGAAGAGCAGTGCAATTACCTCGAAAAAATCCTGAGCCCGGAGGAGATCCACATGATCAGAAAACTGCGGCAGATCTCCGATGAGGGGCGGACTCAGATCTTCGGTTATGTGGCCTATTTATTCGCGTCCAAGAGGAGCGAGTGATTGCTTGAGATTGTCAACGTCCTGCCGGGGAGCGCGGCGGCGCGGCTGAAACTGAAACCCGGCGACGCGGTCGTCGCCGTCAACGGCGAACCGATTAACGATGTGATCGACTTCACGTTTTACGCCGCCGACGAGAGGCTCTCTCTCGACGTGAGGCGGACGAACGGGCGCATCCTGAAGCTGAAAATCCGCAAGGACCCGGACCAAAACCTCGGGCTTGAGTTTTCTCCCCTCCGCATCAAACAGTGTCGAAACAACTGCATCTTCTGTTTCGTCGCTCAAATGCCGCCGAACTGCCGCCGGACGCTGTACGTGAAAGACGATGATTTCCGCGCTTCTTTTTTGCACGGGAATTTCATTACCCTGGGTTCGCTCTCCGAATCGGACTGGCAGCGGATATCAGCACAGCGTCTGAGCCCGCTGTATATATCCGTCCACACCACCGATCCCGAACTCCGCAGGATCCTTCTGCGAAACAAAAAAACTCCCGACATCATGGCGAGCCTGAAGCGTCTTGCCGAGTATGGGATCAGGATGCATACGCAGATCGTCTGTTGCCCGGGCGTGAACGACGGAGAGCATCTCGAACGGACCATTAAAGACCTCGCGGGTTTGTTCCCGGCCGTGTCCTCAATAGCCGTCGTTCCCGTGGGGCTGACTGCGTTCCGGAAGGGACTGTTTCCTCTCAAGACCTTTACCAGCCGCGGCGCGCGAAACGTCGTCGATCTTGTAAACCGGTTTGCCTCGGGGTTGAAACGGCGGTACGGCACTCGTCTCGTGTTCGCCTCGGATGAATTCTACATCAGGGCGGGTATGCCGATTCCGAAATTTTCTTTTTACGAGGATTTTCCCCAGATCGAGAATGGGGTCGGCTTGGTCGCGACGTTCCTGCGTGAAGTGTCCCGCACCCGGGTGCCGGAGAAAATGCCACCGGTCTCTGCAACGGTGATTACCGGCGTTTCCTTCAGCAAAATTCTTCGTCAGATATTGCCGCGGCTTCAAAAAATCACGGGAGTGGCTATTAAACCGGTGACGATAAAAAACCGCTTCTTCGGGCCTTCCGTAACTGTAACCGGGCTCTTGACGGGAGGGGATATTCTTTCTGCGCTCAAGGGGAAGCGGCTTGGAGACAGGGTGATGATTCCGTCCTCGGCGCTCAAGGAAGATGAAGACCTATTTCTGGATAACATGAGTCTGAAGCAACTTGAGCGGGAGTTGAACGTGCGGGCGTGCCGAGTGGACGGTTTCAAGGACCTCGTGTCCGCGCTTAAAACCGGAAGGGGGTCTCAATGTTGATTTCAGGGAAAACGAAACTCTACGGTATCTTCGGATATCCCGTTGAACATACCTTTTCTCCGGGTATGCACAATGCTGCATTTAAAAAAATAGGCCTGGATGCGTGTTACATTCCCTTCGCTGTTCACCCCGACCGCTTGGGGGACGCGGTCAGGTCGCTGCTCCCTCTCGGGCTCTGCGGACTGAATGTGACGGTGCCTCACAAAGAGAAGGTTATCCCGTATCTTGACGAACTCTCAGAAGAGGCGAGACATATCGGGGCTGTCAACACGATTCAGATCAAGGACGATAAGCTCATCGGCCACAACACCGACGGGCGGGGTTTTCTTCGTTCGCTGAGAGAGCAGGCAAAATTCAATCCCCGCGGCAAGACGTTTCTTTTTATCGGTTCGGGTGGCGCGGCGCGCGCCGTGGGCTTCAGTTTGGCCCTTGCGGGCGCCAAGAAAATCGTATTTCGGGACCTCGACGAAAGCAAGGCGGGAATCCTTGCGCGGGACATCGCCGATAAAACAGGAGCGGATGTCGAAGCGATAGGGGCGGAGTCCCTCGCGGCCTATGCCGCGGACGCGCATTGTCTCATCAATGCGACGCCGCTCGGTTTAAAGAAGTCCGATCCGTTGCCGCTGCTGAAAGAACATATTCAGCCCCGTCATCTTGTTTGCGATCTGGTGTATAATCCTCCGGAAACGGCGTTTCTCCGGGCGGCGAAGGAACGGAAAGCGAAACAATTCGCCGGCCTCGGGATGTTGCTGTTTCAGGGAGTGATTGCTTTCGAAATATGGACCGGCAAAAAGGCGCCCGTGGCCGTCATGCGGGCAGCGCTGTCGAGGCAGTTCGGACTCCGGCGGCGCCGTGGCTGAAGGCTGGCGGTCTTATCTTGACAGAGCGATGGTATTCAAGTAATATTACAGTTATAGCGTTTTTTTTCAAGGAGTTTCTATGGCCATGTCAGGCAGACTCGGCGCAATGCTTGTGTCGTCGGGGCTCATTACGGATGATCAACTCAAGAAGGCACTTTCCCAGCAAAAGAGTGAAGGGGGGAGGCTCGGCTCGATCCTGGTGAAAATGGGCTTTGTTCCGGAAGACAAGCTCATGACCTTCCTGAGCAAGCAGTACGGAGTGCCCTACGTCGATCTGAGTAAATTCGAGATCAATCCCGCAGTCATAAAACACATTCCCGCAGACGTCGCCCAGAAATACCGGATCATGCCGATCAATCGCGCCGGCGCCACCATCACCATCGCCATGGTGGACCCTTCCAATATTTTTGCCATCGACGACATCAAGTTCATGACCGGCTATAACGTCGAGGCCGTGGTTGCCACGGAAGGGGCCATCGTCGATGCTATAAAAAAATACTATGGCGGCGGCAAGGCCCTCGTTCCATCGAAGAGCGGCGGGGGTGCACTGTCGCCGAGGGAAGAAGGAAAACTCGGCCTCAATGCGAAAGATTACTCCTTCGATGATGGAGAGGGAGAGGAGTCCTTTGTCGACGATATCGAAACGGGCGGGGTGGTGGACGTCGATGATTTCGATCAGCTCATTCACGGCGCGGTTGATGACCTCGAGGTCGTTGAAGACCAGGGGCTGGACCAACTCTCGTCCGAGGTCGAGGCCCCGATCGTCAAACTGGTGAACGGCATCCTGCTCAGAGCGGCAAAGATGAGCGTGAGCGATATTCATATCGAGCCATACGAAAAGAAATTCAGAGTGCGCTACCGGCTCGACGGGGTGCTCACAACGGTCATGGGTCTTCCCATGAAAATCAAGAACGCCGTCATCTCACGCGTGAAGATCATGTCTCAACTCGACATCGCCGAGCGGAGACTTCCCCAGGACGGCAGAATCAAGCTGAAGATGGGGAAGAGCAAGGTGATGGATTACCGGGTTTCGGTGCTTCCCACGCTGTTCGGAGAGAAGATCGTTCTCCGACTGCTCGATAAATCCAACCTCCAATTGGACATGACGAAGCTGGGGTTCGACGAGGACCAGTTGAAGGATTTCAAGGATGGGCTCGACCGGCCGTACGGCATGGTGCTGGTGACCGGACCGACGGGCAGCGGAAAAACGACAACGCTGTATTCCGCGCTCAGTGAACTCAACAAGGACGACGTCAATTTGATGACCGCCGAAGATCCAGTCGAATTCAACCTCATGGGCATCAACCAGGTGCAGATGAAGGACGAGATCGGGCTGAACTTCGCCGCAACGCTTCGCTCCTTCCTGCGCCAGGACCCTGACATTAT
>JBGPHF010000074.1:0-7176 GCA_041484215.1 Nitrospirota bacterium | reverse complement strand
TCATATTATTTTTCCTCCCTGCCGGAGCATCGAGTTTGTGCATCTGTACGTATATATAGCAATGACCATGCCAGGCCATGACTAAAAAATCAACAGATGGGAACCGTATGATTTTACTAAAATATTTACTTCAAGAAGAATCGGAGGCAGTATGCTTCACGCATATTTGCAGATGCCATTTTAGGCACGTGGTCAAAACCTGGGCAGAAAAGAGGACATGCGACAGCGAACCTGCCCCCCTCCTGACCACGCGGATAATAGCCGATGCCGATACTCTCAGCTCTTTCCCTGGGGAGGTATCGGGCGTACCTGAAATATTTTCATTTGACAAATGAGCCCTTTTCAGCGTACTTTAGGCAACTCGTACGCGATTCGGCCCATGGCGGCCGCAGACAACGACCATCTGCATTACCCAAAGTTGCGGATAAAAACGACTCGGGGGAACGACAACAAGATGAAATACGCTTTAATGCTGCTCGGTATTATCGTTGTTTGTTCAATTGCGGGAAACGCCCAGGCAGTCGCGAGCGGCGCCACGATAACCTTTGAAGGAAGGGGCGCGGGAGCGGTAGTTTTTGACGGGACAGTGCATGCTAAAAAGGGGCTTAACTGTGCTGACTGCCATGAACGCCATGCCCTTTCACCCGCTCTGTTCCCGATGACGAAGGACGAAACGGTGATTAGCATGAGAAAAATGGAGCTGGGACGATCCTGCGGATATTGTCATTCCGACTGGGTGACCGACATGCTGAGCTGTTCCCGATGTCATCAAAAGTAATGCGCCGATGATTTAATGAGTCGGACCTGACAGTACGCCGTTCACGATACCCTTTTGTCTGATGAAACTGCGCGATTATCCAGCAGTTTTTTCGAGCAGTGCCCCCGCCACAGCGCTTTTCACGGGTACCGAGAAGAGATACCCCTGCCAGTATTCGCAGTTCAATGCTCTGATTTGCTCCAGCTGAGATTCAGTTTCTATGCCCTCGGCAATTACTTCGACCTTCAGATCCCTGGCAAGCAGCAGAATTGTCCGAATGATTTCCTGGTGCTCTCCTTTTTCGCCCATTCTCTGGATAAAAGACCGGTCGATCTTGAACCCGTTGATCGGCAGGCGATGAAGATAGCTGAGCGACGAATACCCCGTGCCGAAATCATCGATGTACAGCTGAACGCCGAGGGCCCGCAACCGGGCCAGCATTGCCGCCGCGGCCTCGGGATTTTCCAGAATGACGTTTTCCGTGATCTCGAGCTTCAAGTGCTCCGGTTTGAGCCCGGTCTCGCCCAGGACCTGCTCCACGTGACTAACCAGGTCCGGCTGCGCCATCTGCTTATTCGAAAGGTTCACGCTGACATATTCGAGCGAGATGCCGGGCAGGCGCTTCAACCACGAGTTCATCTGACGGCAAGCTTCTCTGAGCACCAGCCGGTCGATGGCCACGATGATGCCGGTTTCTTCCGCAAGCGGGACGAAGTCTCCGGGATTGACCAAGCCGCGTTCACTGTGTTGCCAACGCGCAAGGGCCTCGAATCCGACAATCCGTCCGGTCCGTACGGAGACGATCGGCTGGTAAAATACCAGAAATTCTCTGCGTTCCACGGCCCTGCGGAGGTCCGTTTCCAGCCGCAGCCGCTCAACGGCGTGAGCGTGCATTCCCGGTTCGAAAACCACGTGCTTCGTCCCGACGCCTGCCTTTGCCTGGTACATCGCCGTATCGGCGTCGCGCAGAATCTGTTCCGGCCGGTCATAGTCCGCGGAGTTCAGAGCTATGCCGACGCTCGCGGTCACGAACACCTCATGTCCTCCGACGCTGAACGGCGAGGTCAATTCTTTCGTAATGCGTTCAGCGATAAAAAGGGTATTGCCGATGCCGCTGATGTCTTCCAGGAGAATTGCGAATTCATCACCGCCGAGCCGGGCAACAGTATCGCCCGGCCGGAGGCAAACGAGCAGCCTCTCGCCGAAGGCCACGAGCAACTGGTCGCCGATGACATGGCCCAAACTGTCGTTGACTACCTTGAAGCGGTCGAGGTCAAGGAACAGCACACTGTAGAGGTAATCCTTGCGCCTTTTTGAGATCGTGATCGCATGGTCCAGGCGGTCGATAAACAACGCCCTGTTCGGAAGACCGGTCAACGTATCGTGAAGAGCATCGTGCAGCAATTGCTGCTCGGCAATCGTCCTCGCGTTGACTTCCTCGACCAGTTGCCGGTTCGATGCGGTCAACTCCGAGGTCCGCTCTTCAACTTGCTTACGATACGTCCTGAGGTTGACGAGCATGTGATCGAACGAGCGGGCCAGGTCGGCTATCTCATCGTTCGTGGAAGCCTCGATCCGGGCGTCGAAATTACCCCGTGCGATCTCCTGCGTTGCCGTTGTCAGTCTTTTAAGCGGAGAAGTGATTCTCTTCGTCAAGAGGAGGGTGAGGCCGATCCCCGCCAGCACAAGAACAGTCGTAATGGAGCTCGCGGCGGCGAGCAGATGCCGGGTCCGTTTCCGGAGCCCTTCCTGCGACATGCCAAGCCTGAGGTAGCCGATGATCTTCTGATTCCGGGAAACGGTCCTTTCCTGGAAGAGGTCATCGGTCGGACCCACGCTGCTGCTGACGACCGGGGCCAGCACTTCAAGATAGGGGCGTCCGTCATGCGTATCGACGAAGTCCGTATACGTGATCCCCTCCTGTCCGATGCGTCCGAAGGGAATGGCGGGGATCGGCGCCGGCTGTCCGAACATCCGGGACATGATCTCCCGCTGATCGCTATTTAAAGCCGCTACATAGGCGATATCGGCGTCACCCGACAGTCCGACGACGATGGAAAGCAGGGATTCCCGGTCTTCCGTATAAACACCGAATTCACAGTTCTTTGATGTTGAATCCGCGATCGTGATCGCATGATTCAGGAGTTCCTGATAATAGCTCGTAAGCTCCGTCCTGACCAGATAGAGGCTGATCCCCACCGACGTGACAAGCATCAGCGATATGGACAGAATGTTAAGCTTGGCGGACAGACTGATTCTTTTTTTCAAATTGAAGACGTCCATGGTTGTACTCTCAATAAACGTGCTGGGCCCCGCGGACGATTTCGTCCGAAAATTTTATTTTCAATTGACGGGCAATAACAAGGTTCAGGGAATACATTACTTTGCGCGGCGACGCCGGGGGGATCGAGGACGGCGGAGCGCCCTCCAGCACCCTGACTGCAAGCTCACCGCATTGCGCGCCGATGTCGGCATAATCCCAGTCAAGCGAATAGAGCGCACCGGCTTTGACCCAGGTAGATGAAAGACCGATAAACGGAATACGGTTCCTGAATGAAAACAGGAGGATATTTTTCGCTACCAGGGGGGACAGGGCAAGCTTGTCAGCCACACCCCACAGCACGTCGGCGTTCTTTGACAGGCTGTTGAGCGCTGCGGGGATTTCCTGAGGCTCATCCACTTCCTGGGCATCGAGCCGCAGGCCGAGCTTTTTGGCGATTCGGGCCGCGTCCTCGACCCTTCTCCCGTTCTCATCGGGATTATAGAGAACGCCGATGGACCGGGCCTGCGGGAGGAGACGCTGCAGCCATGAGAATTGAGTTTCGAGCGGGAACTCCAGTCCTACCCCGGTGGCATTCGGCGCCCTGGCAAGACTGTCGGTCCGGAGCACCATACAGGCGACAATGGGCAAGTCGGAGATTTCCCTGAGCGCTGCTTCGGTTGCGAGCGAACCGAGCGTTACAACCATGCGTACGCCGCCCTGCTCGATTTTTTGGACTGCCACGTGGGCATTGTCGGCATTGCCTTCGAGTTCATAGACCTCGAAGTCCGTTTCCCTGGCCTGCTTGCGCAAAAAACCCTGAAAACCCTTCAGGGCCTCCCCGTAGGGGGCGTCCTTCGAACTGACGAGCACGGCAATCTTACCGCCCGCAACAGCGCGATCCGCAGGCAGCGCGAGCGTGATGAGCGCGGCCAGCGTCACTGCGGATATTATCGTGCGTAGGGTCATGGCGTTTTCCGATATCAGAATGCGTAGGTCAACTTCAGCCGGTAGGTGCGGCCGTCCTGCTGTACCGTGTTCAGCGGCAAGAGATCCGCGGAAACCGGATCGCCGTATGTTTTGTTCAATAAATTATAGACGCTTGCGGACAGCTCGATCCGATTTATCACGTTCTGCGCGGAGAACGTAAGGTTGGTTATGAATAAGCTCCCCGCATAACCGTCGGCAACGGTCTTTCTCCTGCTCATATACTGCTCCTCAATGCCCGCGAACGCCTTATCCCTGATCAACGGCATGGCGAGATTGAATTTCACCATGTGTTCCGGAGAATTCGTGAGGGCCTCGCCGGTTGACAACTCCTTCGTCCTTTGGAACGTGTAACTGATCCGTCCATCAGTCCCGTTCTCCCATTTGCTTTCAAATTCCACATCAAACCCGCGGGCCTCAGCCTCGTCGATATTGGCGAACATGGTGATGCCCGGGGAGGCGGGCACCTGGTTGATGAGGTCGTGGATCTTGTAGTAGAAGCCCGATGCAACCGCATGGAAGCGGTCTCCCAGGTACTGTTCGTACACGAGAGTGTAGGTCCCGATCTTTTCTGGCTTCAGGTCAGGATTTGCAACAGAAGTCATGCTGGAATAATACAGCTCATACACATTCGGAGCACGGAAGGCGCTGCCGTACAGGAGCTTGAGTGTGCTCTTTTCCGTCGGAGAGTAAATAAACGCTATCCGCGGGTTCGTGGCGCCTCCGAAGGTGTCATAGTGGTCGTATCTCACCCCGGCGTTCAGGATCATGTTTCCGGCGAACGAGACTTCATCCTGGGCGAAAACAGCCCATATTCTCGATCTCCTTTTGTCATCGAGAACAGGAGGGAAAGTGCCGATGTCGTAATTCTCCTGATCCTGGCGAAGGTTGTCTGTGTATTCGGCGCCCGCTATGACCCGTTGGGCGTTAAACGATCGAGACGCAAGCTTCACCTCGCTGCCCCACCACTCGCCGTACGCACGGTCTTTGTTCACGACGCCGGCATACTTATAATCGCCGGTGTACTCATAATAGTCATAAAAAAGCCTGGCGGTGACCTCCGTCTGTTTGCTCACGCTGTGCTCGTATTTCCAGTCGAGGTAGCTGCGGGTGTCGATCGTCTTGTTGCCGGGGTCGTTGAAGTCCGTCCCGAAGGCCCCCGTAGGAATGCCCTTGGTCCGCGAGGAATAAGCGCCCTCCAGCGTGAAATCCTGAAGCGAAGCTTTTGTAAAGAAACTGTCATAGCGGTCGTAGTCCGCATGGTCCGCATGGCCGCCGTTCGCCGCACGAGGATCCGCAGACGGATTTGCGGGATCGAACTCCTGAAAATAGAGTCTCTGCCCCTCACTATTGTACTTAGAACCCGAGACAGCTTCCTCTAGGCCGTTCTGATGGCGATCTCCCTGGCTGAGCCTGCCCTTGTAGGTTTTGAAACTCCCGGCCTCGCCGGAGACTTCGGCCCCCCTCAGGTCTCTGCCGCGCCTGGTTATTACGTTCACCACCGCGAAAAAGGCATTGCTCCCGTAGAGCGATGAACCCGGCCCGCGGATGACCTCGACCCGGTCGATGAGATCAACATCGAGGACAGCCTCAGTGCCCACAAAGGCCTGGTTAAAAACATTGTCGTTCGTCCGGTGCCCGTCTATCAAGAGCAGGATGCGGCTATTATAATCGCCGGGGCGGCTGAACCCCCGCACGCCCACGTAGCTGTAGTTTCGGTCGTTCGTCAAATAGAAGCTCCTGACGCTCCGAAGGATATCGGCGAGGGTGCGGTAACCGTACTTCTTGATTTCGGAAGCGGTGATGATGTTCACCGAGGAAGGCGCCTCCGTCACTTTTTGTTCATATTTCGAGGCGCCATAGACAGACGGCATTTCCTGAAAGAGGATCGATTCTTCACCTCCCGGTGCAGATGCGGAGGGAAGACCGGATTGGGCTGAGACAATAAGGGGTGAGGAAACCAGGACCGCTGTGAAGACTATACGGCAAAATGAGTTCATGCTCGCCACTCTCGTTCACTCCTCGACGTCCTTATATACCTTATCACAAAATGATGCATGGCCGCACAATCTGCTTTTATTTCTTCGTTTTGCTCAATCGTATCTTCTGCCCGGGGAAGATGAGATCCGGATCAGCGATCCTGTTCTCTCCGGCTATGTGGGGATAATTGAAGGGGTCTCCGGTGAAGCGGCTCGATATGACCAAGAGCGTATCGCCTTCGATGACAATATAAACATCGAGCTCCACGGGCCTGCCCGGCGGAACTTCAAGCACGAGCGGACCGCGGGGCACTGCCCCGTTCTTTGCAGCCTCCGTCTCTTTGACCGGACTTTCGACAGGTGATCTCCGGAAGGCCCCCGTGAAATAGAGAATCGCAACCAGTACGGCCCCGACCACGCCATAGACAACGCGGCGACGCCAGGTATAATCAATCTCGCGATATTCAAAAGCCGGAGGCGCCGGATCTTTCCCTGCTTGCTGCGATGCGCTGTCCGGCCCCTTCTTTTCTGCTGTTTCCGGCATCTCCGCGGGCTCCGAGGGCAGCGACTCTTCGGCCCTTGTCGCCTCGAAAGGAGCGGCTGGCAGCGCTTCGGGCTGGACAAATGCGGCCTCCTTCTCAACTTCCGTTCGGAAAGCTGATGTCTCCGGTTCTTTCCCGACCGAGGTGATGATCGTCTCCTCGGGCGCGGGTTCCGGCATCACGATGGGCAGCGGTGCTTTACGTTCTTCAACTATCGGTTCTTGGACCGATACATCAATAACCGGGATTGGCGGCGGGCCCGCTTCCTCTTCCGCGGGAACGGCTTCCGGCGCTTTCGTTTCTTCTGCAATCGTTTCCTCGGGGACAACCTCCCGAGGTTTTTCAGAACCTGCCTGTGTGCTCTCTATTGATGCAGTCTCGGCAGGCACAGGCGCCGCGCTGCTATCTTGAGTAATGTGCTCCCGCGCTTCTTCTGAAGAAGGAGCGGCGGGCGGCGGTTCTTGGACCGGCCCGGAGTCTTCTGAGACGATTTCCTTTTCACGTTCAAGAACAACCTCACGCGGCGCCTGCTGTTCAACGACACTCTCCTTCGCCTGAAGAGCTTCGGGCGTTTCTAAGGAAACAGTTTCGGCGGCAACCACAAGCCGTTCCTGAAGGTCCGGCTCCGGAGCGCGCGGCTCCTCCCCTGCC
>JBGPHF010000073.1:0-7186 GCA_041484215.1 Nitrospirota bacterium | reverse complement strand
TTATGGATCTCGATTCGGTCCGTGCCGTACTCGAGCGCGTATTCCTGAAACTCGACTTCGGCCGGAAGTTTGCCTTTCTTGCGGATAGGAATGAAGCCCTTGCCGAGCGCGTAGGCCAGGGCCGATCCGATGATGAAGCCGCGCGACTCGATCCCGACGATCGTGTCGAATTTGTAATTGGAGTGGATGTAGCGCTGAGCGAGACTGTCTACCACGAGCCGGAACCCCACTGGGTCTTTGATAAGCGTGGTAATGTCGCGGAACATGATGCCTTTCTTGGGATAATCGGGGATGGTCCTGATCTTCGACTTAATCGGCATATTTCTCTCCTTCTGCATTTATAAATTCCAAAATCCTAACCCGGGCAAACCGGGACCTGGCAAAAGCAATTTCGCGCAAAGCGCGCAAAGAAAGGCTGGTAAGTCTTGAATTAAACCAATGTCCTTCTTATTTTTGTCGTTCTTTGCGGCCTTAGCGCGAGACAAGGTTTGCATCTTGCTCCTGCTCAACAAGACTCTTCGCCGGCCTCGCTCTCCTTGTACTGCTCCACGCCGATCTGGTACAGGTCCGCTCCGTGCGTGTCGTTCACAACCACGGCGGGGAAGTCCTCCACTTCGAGCCGCATCACCGCCTCCGTCCCCAGCTCGGGATAGGCGATCACTTCGGCTTTTCTGATCGTCTTCGAGATGAGCGCGCCCGCGCCGCCAATGGCCGCAAGATACACGGCCCGGTGTTTCTGTATCGCGTCTTTCACTTCCTGACCGCGCGGTCCCTTGCCGATCATGCCCTTCAGGCCAAGGTCGAGCAGATAAGGCGTGTACTTGTCCATGCGGTAGCTCGTTGTGGGGCCGGCCGATCCGATGGGTTTGCCGGGAGGCGCCGGCGTAGGGCCCGTGTAATAGAGAACCTGTCCTTCGAGCTCGAAAGGAAGTTTCTCGCCTTTTTTGTGCCCCTCGACCATATACTTGTGCGCCATGTCCCGCGCCGTGTAGATCACGCCCGTTATGAGAACGCGGTCTCCGGCCTTGAGCTTCATAATCACGTCGTCGGAGAGGGGAGGAGTCAGCCTTATCGGTTCATTCATGTTTCAGTCCTTTACTCAGAGCAGGATCGTCTTGTGCCTCGCTGCATGACAATTGATATTCACGGCAACGGGAAGCGACGCGATGTGGCACGGGAAACTCTCGACATGGACCGCCATGGCCGTCACCTTGCCGCCGAGGCCCTCGGGACCGATCCCGGTCTTGTTCACGGCCTTCAGCAGCATCTCCTCAAGAGACGCAAGCTCCAACTTCGCATTCGGGCTTCCGATGGGCCGCAAGAGCGCCTTTTTCGCAATCAGCGCCGCCTTCTCGAAATCGCCGCCGACGCCCACGCCGATCACGATCGGCGGACAGGGGTTGGCCCCGGCCTTCCGCGCGCACTCGAGCACGAAGCTCTTGATGCCCTCGACGCCCTCGGTGGGCCTGAGCATGCGGATCGCGCTCATGTTCTCGCTCCCGGCGCCCTTGGGCATGAAGGATATCCTGAGTTTATCCCCGGGCACCAACTCGGTGTAAATGATGGCCGGGGTGTTGTCTCCCGTGTTCTTTCGCGTGAGGGGATCGACCACGGACTTTCGGAGATACCCTTCCCGGTAACCCTTGCGTACGCCCTCGTTGATCGCATCGACGATAAAACCGTTCTTGATCCTGAGGTCCTGCCCGATTTCGACGAAGAAGATGGCAATGCCGGTGTCCTGGCAAATCGGGATGCGGTCTTCCTTAGCGATGCGCGCGTTTTCTTTGAGCAGGCCGATGATCTCCTTGGCGGACGGTACGCGCTCCGTCTCGATCGCCCGGTCGAAGGCCGTAAGCACGTCGTCGCTCAGGATATACGCCGCGTCGACGCACATCTGGGCCACGTTGTCCCTTATTTCTTCTACATGAATTTCGCGCATCCCGACCTCACCGCATCCACGGACTTTTGAAACGCCGCGTTCTCATCGGCGCTTAATTTTATTTCAATGACCTGCTCCATGCCTCCGGCGCCGAGCTTCACTGGAACGCCTGCGAAGGCGCCCTTTACGCCGTACTCGCCTTCAAGATAAACCGAGCAGGGAAGAATTTTCTTTTTGTCCAGGAGCACGGCCTCGACCATTTCGAGTGTGGCCGCTGACGGCGCATAGTAAGCGCTCCCGGTTTTGAGCAGGGCGACAATCTCGGCCCCCCCGTTCCGCGTGCGCTCGACGAGCTTCTCGATCGTCTCTTTCGTCATCAGCTCGGTGATCGGAATTCCGGCCACCGTCGAAAAACGCGGCAGGGGCACCATGGTGTCGCCGTGGCCTCCGAGCACGAAAGCGTGGGTATTTTCGACCGACACTCCCAGCTCCAGGGCAATGAAGGTCCGGAACCGCGCCGAGTCGAGCACCCCGCCCATGCCGATGACCCTCTCGCGCGGGAACCCCGCCGCCTTCATGGCGACAAAAGCCATCACATCCATGGGGTTCGTGACAACGATCATGACGGCCTTGGGCGACCGCTTACCCGTTTCCTGCGCTACGGCTTTTACGATGTCTCCGTTCGCGGCCAGAAGGTCGTCTCGGCTCATGCCGGGCTTCCTGGCCAGGCCAGCCGTGATCACGATGACGTCGGAGCCCGCGGTCTCATTATATGAATTCGAGCCCGTTATTGTTGCATCGTACCCGAGCACCGGCCCCGCTTCCTGGAGGTCGAGCCCCTTGCCCTGCGGTACGCCCTCCACGACATCGACCAGCGCCACATCCGCGAGTCCCGTTTCAACGATCCGCTGCGCCAGGGTCGCCCCCACATTGCCCGCTCCCACAACCGTGACTTTCTTCCGCACTGCAACACCTCCCCGGATAACTACAGTTTTGTGATTTTTATCTTGCTGATTTTCCGTCCTTCCAGTTCCAGGACTTCGAGTTTGAGGTTCTTGTACTTGAGCTGCTCTCCGACCTTGGGCATCCTGCCGAAGAGGCCGAACAAAAATCCGCCGAGCGTATTGAAATCCTTGGATTGAAGGCTCGAACCCAGCAGTTCGTTCACTTCATCGAGGGCCGACTGGCCGGAGATGACGAAGTTTTTTTCATCCACGATCTCGACGTCGCGCTCCGCGGTGTCGAGCTCGTCATGGATGCTGCCCACGATCTCCTCGATCAGGTCCTCGAGCGTCACGAGCCCCGCCGTGCCGCCGTACTCATCGATGACGATGGCGATCTGGAACCGCTCGCGCTGCATCTCCGAGAGGAGTTCGCTCACCCGTTTGTTCTCGGGAATGAAGTATGCGGGCCGGATGAACCGCTGGATGACATCTTCACGCTGCACCTCGCCCGCGGACATGCCGACGAGAATATCCTTAATGTAGAGGATGCCGACAACGGTGTCCACGGTGTCCTCGATCACAGGATAGCGCGAGTAGCCGAATTCGGAGACCAGGCTGAAGACGTCTTGGAGCACGGCCCCCGAGGGGACGCTCACGATCTCGGTCCGGGGACGCATGGCTTCCGAGGCAAGCGTGTCGCCGAACTCGAACACTTTATGGAGGAGCTCTTTTTCCTCTTCCTTCAGCGATCCGCCTTCCTCGCCGAGGTTGATCATGGCTTTAATGTCCTCTTCGGTCACCACCGCGGTACAGGACATTCCCTGAGGCCCGGGCCCGGCAAAAAAATCCGCAATCACCGCGAGAAGCCGCGCAACGGGAGAAACCAGCCTCATCACGAACCGCATGGGATAGACCACGATAAGCGCAAGGCGGTCGGGGTTTCTCGCCGCAAGGCCCTTGGGCGCAAGCTTGGACACCAAAACGACGAGGAAGCTGGTAACGATTGCCGACACGATCACCGCCACGATTGCATCGGAGAACAATTGGAGCGCCGTTATCGTCCCCAGGGCTGCGGCAAGGACGATGAAGAAGTTCTCCGCAAGGAGGAGCGTGCTGTGCAGACGGTCCCGCGCTTCGAGGAGCTTTATCACGGCAACGGCGCGTGCATTACCCGCTTCGGACAATTCTCGAATATGCGCTTTGTTCGCGAATACAATGGCCGTCTCCGAAGCCGCGAAGAACGCGGCCAGAAGCATGCTTGCGGCCGAAAAAGCGAACAGCAGCCAGTGATTGTTTATGAATGACAAGTAGACGTCCATTTTCGATTCTTCAGTTTTTTTCTCCCGTCACGCGGATGACCTCGTCGAAGGTCGTCTCTCCGTTCAGCATCTTTTTGATCGCGGCCTCGCGCAGCGCGACCATCCCGTCTTCGATCGCCGTCTTCCGGATCAGCTCCGCATCGGCCTTTTCCCTGATAGACGCCCGAAGATGATCGTTTATCTCCATGACTTCAAAAAGCCCCGTTCTTCCCAGGTATCCGGTTCCCCGGCACTGCGGGCACCCTTCCCCGTATTTGACTGAGAACTTTCTTTCCCGGGCCCAATCCAACCCCACGGCCTGGGCCTCCTCGGGAAGAAGCTCGTAGGACTTTTCGCAGTGCATGCAGATCTTGCGCACAAGCCGCTGCGCCATGATGCCGATGATCGTTGACGAGATGAGATAAGGCGCAACACCCAGGTCCAGGAGCCTCGTAATCGAGCTGGGCGCGTCGTTCGTGTGCAGCGTGGAAAAGACGAGGTGGCCGGTCAGCGCGGCCTGGACCGCGTTTTCCGCCGTCTCAAGGTCCCGGATCTCTCCCACCATGATGACGTCCGGGTCCTGCCGCAGGATCGTGCGGAGCGTGCTCCCGAACGTGATCCCGATCTGCGGCTGGATGCCCACCTGATTGAAGCGGTCGTGGATCATTTCTATAGGATCTTCGATGGTCACGACGTTCACTTCGGGGGTGGCCACGGTTTTGAGCGCCGAGTAGAGCGTCGTGGTCTTTCCGCTTCCCGTGGGGCCCGTGACCAGGATGATGCCGTGCGGCCGCGTGATGAAGGAACGAAAGAGTTCGTACTCCCGTGGCGCGAATCCGAGCTCTTCGAGGTCCTGGAGCAGGATGTCGGGGTCGAATATCCTGATCACGACCTTCTCGCCGAAGGCCGTCGGCATTGTCGAAACGCGAAGTTCGACCTCGCGGCCTTTGTGTTCGGTCTTGATCCGCCCGTCCTGCGGCCGGCGTTTCTCGGCGATGTCCATGCGCGAGAGCATTTTGATTCGGGATACGAAAGCCGGGTGGACGGCCTTCGGGACCTTGTGGACCGTGTGGAGCACCCCGTCGATCCTGAGCCGCACCTCGCTCGTATCGCGTTTGGGTTCGATGTGGATGTCGCTCGCCCGCTGGTCGAAGGCGTAGCGGAAAAGGAACTCCACGGCGCTCACGATGTGCTTGTCCGTGGCCTCTATCTCGGAAACCGCCTTCATCTTGACGAACTGCTCGAGATTGCCGAGGTCCACGTCGGAGGCAATTTCCTTTGCGGCGGCGCTCACCGAGGAGCGGAACCCGTAGAACTCCGTAATGATCTTGAGGATGTCGGTTTTGGACGCAACCACGCGGGAGACCTTGTAGCCCATGCGCTCGACATTCTCGATGACCTCGACGTTGTAGGGGTCGGCGACGGCAAGGGTCAGATGGTCGTCGTTCCGTTCGAGGGGAACCGAGACGCTCCGGCGGGCGAAGGCCCGGGAAAGGATCTGCGTGGTAACTTCGGGATTGAGTTTGAGCGGGTCGATTTTCCGAAACGGCAAACCCGCGAAGTTCGCGACTGCCTCGGTAATAACATCCTCGGTGAGCTTCTGTCCCGGAGGTCCCGGGAAGTCCAGTTCGAGCGAAGCCGCGACCTCTATGGCCGATACCTCCTCTTCGAGGCGCATCCTGCCGCGGTGCGTCGCTTCTCCTCTGCTCTTGAGCAGCTTCATGCGCTGCACGTCCTGCTTTACCCTGATTTCTCTGGCTTGTTCGGGCGACAGCTTCCCCGCCTTGATGAGGATCTCGCACAAAAAATCGGTCGTGAGCTTGGTCATATCCGTTGTTTGGCCGGGAAACCGTCCTTTGCGGTCAACAGCAGGCAGCGTCATTTATATGAGCCGGTAATAAGAATTATAATAGCAGATATAGAAAATTTCGTACATACAAATAAAAGGCCCCCTCTACAGGGGGCCAGAACGCGGTACTGCAAGATGCTCGGCTTAAAAATTATTTTTTCGCCGGTTTTGCCGGGGCAGGAGCCGGGGCAGGAGCAGGAGCCGGGGCAGGAGCCGGGGCCGTCATGGCAGGCTGTTCAGCCGGCTTGGGCGCTTCCTGCTTTTTCTCGCAGCCGACGAGTGCAACGGTAACCACGAAAACCAGGGCCGCTATGATTGCAATATATTTTTTCACGAAGTATCACCTCCTTTCACGTAAAGAGAGAATACTGCTGCATTCGAGTAAACGGAGAATAACGAACACCATCCTCGATTAAAGAATCCTTGTCGCCACCGACCGCGTAACCGTGAGTTCCTTTACTTTTTGGCCGAGCTGCTCCTCCATGACCTGCTGCTGCTCTTCGTTCAAGCGCAGACGGAAGACGCGAAGCTTATTGAGAGAGCGTTTCGTCAGGAATATCTCCTTCAGCTCGAAGCCGATTTGCTTCTTGATGTCCGCGCTCTGTTGCGCAGTAAGACCAAGTTTGACTATTTCGTCAGCCATTCCGCGAGCCCTCCATAAAGAGCGATTATAGGGACTTTACCAAGGGAATACAAGTTTTTTTTAGCGCCGCCAGATCGAGCGCGGATGATTGACTACTATTACCTGTTGAACCCAGGGAAATTCTTTTTCCAAAGCTCCCGCGGATTCGGTATTCCTATATTTCCATCACGAGTTTTTTCGCTATCGCCTCCGCTGCGTCCGCGATCTTCACCTTGTGCACCTGGCCTGTCCGGCGCTCTTTGAGCTCCACCAGGTCTTCTTTAAGGTTCCTTTCTCCGATAATGATACGCCAGGGAATGCCGATGAGGTCCGCATCTTTAAACTTGACTCCCGCGCGCTCGTCCCGGTCATCCATCAACACCTCGAAGCCCTTCTCCTCCAAGGCAGAATACAAATCCTCGGCCGTGTCCATGGACTTCACGTCTTTCACGTTCACCGGGACGATCAGGATTTGATAGGGAGCGATCGCGAGCGGCCAGATGATGCCGTTTTCGTCGTTCCCCTGCTCCACGGCCGCGGCGGCGATCCGGGCCGGGCCGATGCCGTAGCTGCCCATCACGATCGGCTTCTCCG
>JBGPHF010000072.1:0-7195 GCA_041484215.1 Nitrospirota bacterium | reverse complement strand
GCGGTTTCGACCATCGTCATTTCCGTGATAAGAGGATTCGAGGCGGAGCGCTGGGCCTGGTTTGCAGGCGCCGCAGCCGCAAGGTGTCCGGTGAAAAGCAGCACAACGGTCAGGGAAAGCGCTTTCAGAATACTTCTCAGCATACAGTTCTCAGCATACAGATGGTCCTCCTTGGTGCTCGATAAGGGCCTTAACCCGGCGTTTCCCTCTTGAACTTATAGTATAACCGATTGCAAGCGACAAAAAAGAAAAAAGGGCTACGGCAATATACCGTAACCCTCGACAGGTCAATGTTCGGCTCGTTTAATGGCAGCCCGCGCAGGACGAGGACGCGCAGCCGCCGCAGCTTGATCCGCTTGAAGAACCAGACGACGACGAAGCGCTCGAAGACTTGCCCGTGCCGAAGCGCGACATGAGCTTTTCGGTTTTTTTCGATCCGCACTTCTCGCAGGAGACCTCGGGGTTGGACCCGAAGACCAGCTTTTCGAAGTCCACGTTGCAGGCTTTGCAGTGATATTCGTAGATCGGCATGATTACACCAATATCCAAATCCGAAGCTCTAAATTCGAAACAATCAGAATTTTCAAATCGCACGTTTAAGGATTTGAATTTTGAGATTATTTAGAATTTCGTAATTCGTGCTTAGGGTTTGCTCTCTCCTCCTACTTCTTTTCCAGCTTCTTCCAGTCCGCCAAAAACTTCTCGATCCCGATGTCCGTGAGCGGGTGCTTCACGAGCTGGTCGATCACGCTAAAGGGGATCGTGGCGATGTGCGCGCCGGCAAGGGCCGCGTCCACCACGTGCAGGGGATTGCGCACGCTCGCGACGATCACCTCGGTGTCATAGCCGTAGTTGTCGAAGATCGTTAGGATCTGGGTCACGAGGTCCATGCCGTAGTGGCTGATGTCGTCGAGCCTGCCCACGAAGGGGCTGACGTACGCCGCGCCCACCTTGGCCGCAAGCAAGGCCTGCGCTGGCGAGAACACCAGGGTCATGTTCACCTTGATGCCTTTCTCGGCAAGCGCCTTGGTAGCTTTGAGGCCATCCTTGGTCATCGGAAGCTTCACCACGACGTTCTTGTGGATCTTCGCGAGCTCCACGCCTTCCGCGATCATCTCGTCGGCCTTCAAGCTCACGGCCTCGGCGCTGATCGGGCCGTCCACGATCGCGCAGATCTCGGCGATCACCTGTTTGAAGTCGCGGCCTTCTTTTGCGATGAGCGAAGGATTCGTGGTGACGCCGTCAACCACCCCGAGGCTCGCTGCCTCGCGGATTTCTTTTACGTTTGCCGTGTCGATAAAAAATTTCATATTCTTTCCTTTCTTCGTTTCTGAATTGCCGTCTTCACGCAGGCTCAAAGCCTGCGGTTGATCCTTTTAGTCGATTTCACACTCAAGCGACTCCGCGAGGAGCTGCACCGGGTGGAGCGTTTCCACGGAAGAGTCCGCGCACTGGAGCGCGTGGCTTATCTGCATCCTGCATCCGGGGCACCCGGTGGCGACGGTCGATGCTCCCGTGGCAATAATGCTTTTGGCCTTTTCTTCGGCGATCAGATCGGAGTGCCGCCGGTGCGTCACCCGCATCACCCCGCCGAAGCCGCAGCAGCGGTCGGGATTCTCCATCTCAACGAGCGTGAGTCCCGGAATCGCTCGGAGCAACTCCCGCACCGTCTCGGACAGTCCCTGCCCCCTCCCGAGATGGCAGGGGTCGTGAATGGTTATACTCTTTTTTACCGGCCCCATCCTAATGTCGCCCAGCTTATCAGCGAGGAATTCATGGATGTCCTGGACCGCGGGGAGTTTCGTGCCGGGCCGAAGCAGTTTAGGATATTCCTTTTTAAAAGTCAAGCCGCAGGAAGCGCAGGCCGTTACCACGACGTCGGCACCGAGCCCGGTTAGGAGTCCAATATTATGCGCAGCCAGTTCTTCCGCCGCTTTGCGGTCGCCGAGAGAGAGTAGCGGCCTCCCGCAGCACTTCAAACCCTCCGGAACGATCACTTCGTAACCGAGGCGGTTCAGTACCGCTGTCGTTGCTCTTCCCACGTCCGGCTGGAAATACTCGATTGCGCAGCCCGGGAAAATAGCGACCGTGCCTTTTCGTTTCTCTTTGCTGCCCCCGGTTTTCTTTGCGCGTCGCTCTTTGCCTTTTGAACTCTTGCCCTCTCCCCCGGAGTAATGGAGAGCTCTCGTAGCGAACCACGCGCCGGCCCGGAACAAAGCCGGCCGTTTCACCACTCCCGCGATAACGGCGTGGACCATTCCCGCGCCCGATTTTTCCTCGACCAGCTCTTTAGCAGCCTGGATGATCTCGGTCACTCGAACGCCGCTGGCACACGCCTCTTCGCAAGCGAAACAGGTCGTACAGGTAGCCAAACGGTCCTTGAATATTCCGGACGCGGAGATCCGCCCGTCCAGGAAAGCCTGGATCAAGGCCATCAGGCCGCGGGCCGAGTGCGATTCCTTTTGTTCGGCAAGAAATGACGGGCAGACGGCGCGGCAGGAGCCGCACTTGACGCAGCGGGAAATTTCCGCCCGGTATTGCTCGAGAACGTTCCCCGTGGGCCGGCGCTTCATGGCAGGATCGTCACCGGCGTGCCGAGCGCCACGACGCCGTAGATCTCGTCGACGTCCGCGTTGTCCAGGGCGATGCAGCCGTCGGTCCAGTTCATGGCGGAATAATAGTACGTCGATACGGAACCCTCGAGCATCCGTCCATGGATTCCCACCGCGCCCCCGAGCCGGGTTTCCCACGGCGGTTGCTGCCGTTCCTCGATCGCCTTTTTGATCAGCTGGAAGTCAACGGGCAAAATCTTCCCGGTCCGAAGCCCGTCCTCCGCATGTTTGAGGCTCGGGTAGCTCAGGCCCATGAATTTATAAAACCGCTTGCTGTGGTTCATGGTGCAGATGTAGAACTCTCCTTCGGGCGTGCGCCTGTCTCCGGCGCGCAGCTTGTCGCCGTCGCGGTACCCCCGCCCGAACACGGCGCGGTACGTTTTGACGGGCCGGTCCCCCTTGTACAGGGTCAAGGTATATTGGGATTTCCAGATAACGAGCCTGAGCGGCCCGGCAAGGGAGGCTACCAGGGAAGCGAAAGACGCCGGCCTGGTGCCCGGCGTCTCCGGCAAGGGAGACAGGCAACTCACGAGCAGGAGCGAGGTGAGAAGCCGGAGCGTGAACAATAATTTTTTCCGAACTCGTGCCATTTCGTTCACCTGCCGTCAGGTACGATGCTTCTCTTCGTACCGTTCCGCGCAGGCCTCGCTGCAAAAAGACGTAAGCTTGCCCTGAACGCGCCGCGTCAGGGCGCGGTCCTTCACCACGTAGGTGCGGCACTCGGGATCTTGAACCATCTCTTCGCCTTTGAGCCGCGTGGTGTGGTCGTGGTCCTCGCGGTAGGCCCGCAGGGCCGACCGGACTACCGTCTTGAGGGCGGAGTAAATGATGAGGATGATGAAAAATACGACGAGGGTACGGATCATTGAGCGTCCTTCTTGAGCCTTTTCTTGAACAACGCGAGGCTGGACCGCACATAGGCCGCGTGAGGATGGTTCGGCGCGATCCTCAGCAGTTTCTCCCACATCCGCGTGGCGACCGCGTAGTCCCTGATGTCGTAGGCGTACACGATGCCCATGTTGTAATGGGCCTCCACGTGCCCCGGCTCCAGTTCGAGCGCCCGCCGGTATTCAACAAGCGCGCGCACCGGATCTCCCGCGTTCCGATAAGCGGTCCCCAGGTCGGTGAGCACATCGGGGTTGCGCGGATTGAGCGTACAGGCCCGCTCGTACCACCGGATCGCTTCCTGCCAGTGGCCGCTGTCAAAGTAGGCGTTGCCGAGGGCCACGACGGCGGCAAAGTTGTTCGGGTCCTCTTCCAGGATCGTCCGGTATTCTTCGACCAGTCCGTAATAGTAGGGCTGCGGGGAGTTGGCCTTCGGCGAATGCACTTCTTCAGCGAGGACGGGGGGCGTGGACGCCGATTTCTCTTCAGCGTGCCGGCATCCCGCGAGGAGAAAGAGACAGATTGCCGCTGCTGCCGTTAACTGTTTCATATACCATGATCCTGCGCCGTCAAACCCCCGGCGAAGCCGTTTCGTTCGCCGCGTTGCTCACGCCTTCGTCCGCGACTTTTCGTCATCGGGCGCCTGCTTGTCGAGCCAGGAGGAGATGGCGCTGTCATAGCGCGAGGTGTGGAGAAAAACGGTTCGGCAGAGCTCGAAGCGGGTCTTTGCCGAGACTTCACCGGTCTTTTTGAGTTCGTCGAGTACGCGGCCGTAGTCGCCGGGCGAGACCACCACCGCGACGTCGGTATAGTTTTTGGCCGCCGAACGCAGCATGGTCGGTCCGCCGATGTCGATGTTTTCGATCGCGTCCTCGAGCGTGCAGCCCGGCTTGGCAACAGTCTGCTCGAAGGGGTAGAGGTTCACGACAACGAGGTCGATGGGCTGAATGCCGTGCTGCTTCCACTGCTTCATGTGCTCGGGGTTGTTCCGCCTTCCCAAAAGCCCTCCGTGGACCTTGGGGTGGAGCGTCTTGACCCTGCCGTCGAGCATCTCCGGGAAACCCGTGAACTCCGAAACGTCCTTGACGGGAACCCCGCCGTCGCGAAGAAGCTTTGCGGTGCCGCCCGTCGAAAGGAGCTCGATGCCGAGGCCTGCAAGCCCTTTGGCGAAATCGAGAATTCCCTCCTTGTGCGAGACGCTGATGAGCGCGCGGGTCACTTTGGCCACGTTGAATCCTCCGGATAAAATGGTGTCGGTAGCGCTAAATAGTAACCGAAACTACCAGTGATGTCAATGAATTAAACCCCGTTTGCGACGCGGCCGGGGAAACAATCGGCTTGACGGTCTTCCCATTCTCATCTATTATTAGACCTACCGGCGCACGGAGCTTCAGACACCCCGGCCGCAGAATTCTTTTATGAAAATCATTTCATCGGGCAGATCAGACCCCGGACGGGTCAGACAAAACAACGAGGACGCTTTCCTGGTTGACGATCTCCTCGGGCTCTACGCCGTTGCCGACGGCATCGGCGGCCACCAGGGGGGCGAGGTGGCCAGCGGCCTGGCGATCGAGACGCTGTCCCGGGTCGCGCGGAAGATACTTTCCCGGGACGGGCAGACGTCGGGCGGGGAAATGTCCTCGGCAGAGGATGCGATAAAAGCTTCGCTCACCCGCGCGGTGAACGAGGCAAACGGCGCAATCCTCGAGGCCGCGGCCCGGGACGCCAAACTTTCGGGAATGGGGACGACGCTCACGGCGATGTTCGCCTTCGGAGGGAAGGTCTGCATTGCCCATGTCGGAGACAGCCGCGCCTATCTGTTCCGGGGAGGGGCGCTCAGCCAACTTACCGAGGACCACTCGGTCGTGGCAGAACAGATTCGGGCAGGGCTGATCACCGCTGATCAGGCAAGGAAAAGCGCGTACCGCCACATTATCACGCGCTCGCTCGGTCTGGAGCAGGAAGTGACCGTCGACCTTGCGGTGTTCGAGACCAGGCGAAACGACGTCTTTCTCCTCTGCAGCGACGGCCTGACGGAAATGGTCGAAGACCCCGAACTGCGGTCAGTCCTCTCGGCCGCCCCGTTCGCGGAGGCCGCCGAGCGCCTGATCGGCCTGGCGAATGACCACGGCGGCGTTGACAATATCACCGTCGTCGTGGTTCACCTTGAAGACGACACAGAGTGAAAGCGGGCACGAACGCACGAGGGGGCCGCAGGAACTTATGACAAAGCAGATAAAACATGACTATGAGCTTCAATCCGAGCTCGGCTCCGGCGGCATGGCCGTTGTTTACAAAGCCATTCAGCGGTCCCTCGGCCGCGCGGTCGCGATCAAGGAGCTGAAGGAAGCCTACCGCGCCGACGACGTGATCGTCCAGCGCTTCGAGCGCGAGGCCAGGCTCGCTGCGTCCTTTCAGCACGAGAACATCGTCCATATCTACGATTACTGGCACCGACCGGAGTACTGCATCGTCATGGAATACGTCGATGGGACGACGCTCACGCGGGTCATCGAGGAAAGCGGGCCGCTCCCCACGGACGCGGGGGTCATGATCGCCCTCCAGGCGGCGAACGCGCTGGAGTACGCGCACACCCGCGGCATCATCCACCGGGACATCAAGCCGGGCAACATCATGGTCAAGCGAAACGGCGAGGTGAAGCTGATGGACTTCGGGATCGCGCGGACAAAAAACCTGGAGTCGCTCACCATGCCGGGAATGCTTGTCGGCACGCCGTCCTACATGTCACCGGAGCAGGTCCTCGGCAATCCCCTGGATGTGCGGTCCGACATTTTTTCCTTCGGCATCGTACTCTATGAGCTGTTCACGGGAGTGAAGCCCTTCCCGGGAGAAGAGACGGCCTCCGTCACCGCCCAGATCGTCAAGGCCAAGTTCTCCTCCCCGCGAAGCGTCAACGCCGATCTTCCCCGCGGCATCCAGCGCGTCATCAAGAAATGCCTCAGAAAAAAACCACACCGCCGCTATGCCTCGATGCAGGAGATCGCGCGGGCGCTGGGCAAGCAGATCAAAGGCATGGACAGGCCGACGTCGCTCAAGCGGGTCTCGGACTATCTCGTGGCGCTGCAGTTGGTCGAGGCTCCGCTGCCTGACGAGACCGTGGTTATCTACCGGGCGCCGGGAATGGGAATCTTTACGAAAACGTTGCTCGCCGCGGCGGGGATACTCCTTTTGCTCGCCTGCGGGATCGGCTATTATTCCTGGTCCAAGGCCCGTTCCCTGCAGGGACCGCAAACACCCCCCGCAGTCGCGCCTGCGTCGCCCCTCTCAGCGCCGTCCCTTACCCCCGCAAGCCCGCCGCCGACGACGGGCGGCCGTTAGAACCTTTCTGCACGTCTGACTCCCGTCGTTCCGCTTCGTCAAGAGGATTCTATTCGGCATTCCCCCTTTTTGCTTAAAGGGCGAGATCTTGCATGATCTGGTCCTTGATGAAAGCATTGATGAAGCGCCGGTCATCCTCGTCGACCTCGACGAATTTCATGCCCATGCCGGGCTCCCCGAGCGGCCCGCTGATTGTCGTGATCCGGTACAGCACCATTGCCTTTGCGCGGATTTGCCTCTGTCCGATGAAGATCGTGATCAAGAGCAGCGAGCTCACCGCCGCGGGTCGGAAGGTCCTGATGAACACTCCGTTTTCCGAAAGCGCCGTAACGCACTCGGTGGTCGCGACCGCGCCGGTT
>JBGPHF010000071.1:0-7209 GCA_041484215.1 Nitrospirota bacterium | reverse complement strand
TCCCTGCCCATTTACAAGAACAACGTTACCGCGCTCATCGGACCGTCGGGCTGCGGAAAAACGACCTTGCTCCGCTGCTTTAACCGGATGCACGATCTCTATCCCCGGCACCGGTACGAAGGTGAAATCGTGTTTCAGGGAAAGAATATCCTCGCGGCCGATATCGACCTGATCAATCTCAGGAGCCGCATCGGCATGGTATTTCAGAAACCGACACCGTTCCCTATGTCCATTGCCGAGAACATCGCCTACGGCCTCAGGCTCAAAGGCATCAGGAACAAATCGGAGCTTGTGGACAGGATCGAACAGGCGCTAAAACATGCCGCGCTCTGGGAAGAGGTTAGGGACAAGATGAATGCCAGCGCCTATGACCTCTCCGGAGGCCAGCAGCAGCGGCTGGTGATAGCGCGCGCCCTGGCCGTGGAGCCCGAGGTACTGCTCTTCGACGAGCCGACTTCGGCGCTCGACCCGATCTCCACGGCAAAGATCGAAGAACTGGTCACGGCCCTCAAAAAAGACGTGTCCATCATCATCGTGACCCACAACATGCAGCAGGCGGCCCGGGTCTCGGATATGACCGGCTTTTTATACATGGGCGAGCTGATTGAATATGATGTCACGGAAAAAATATTCACGAACCCGGACAAAAAACAAACGGACGATTATATAACGGGAAGGTTCGGGTAGGAACATGGTGCTGTATGCAGTATACCGTATACGGGATACAAGGTTAACAAAAGGAGAACCATATGCCGAAGCAAAAAGAACAGGAACTGGAACAGCTCAAGGAGCGCGTCCTCGCGATGGGAGGCTTCGTCGAGGCGGCGATCAATAAGTCCATGCGCGCCCTCGTCGAGCGCGACCGGAAGCTTGCGGCCGAGGTGATCGACAACGACGCCATCGCCAACAACTTCGACGTCGAGATCGAGGAAGAATGCATCAAGTTCCTGGCGCTCTGGCAGCCCAAGGGCAGCAACCTCCGGTTCGTCACCACAGCCATCAAGATCATCACGGACCTGGAGCGCATGGGAGACCTGGCCGTGGACATCTGCGAACGGGCCATGGAGCTCATGGACGAGCCTCCCCTCAAACCCTACATCGACCTCCCGCGCATGGCCGAAGCGGCCCAGAAGATGCTCAAGGACAGCCTCGACGCCTTCGTAACGAGGGACGCGGAGCTCGCTATTTCGGTATGCGCTGCCGATGACTTTGTGGACAATCTGAACCATCAGATATTCAACGAACTGCTCGTGTTCATGCTGCAAGACCCCCGGAACATCTCCCGGGCCGTGCGCCTGAGCTATATCACGAAATATCTCGAGCGGATCGCCGATCATGCCACCAACATCGCGGAAATGGTCGTGTACCTCGTCAGAGGCAAAGTCATCCGGCACATGGCGTGCGAGGCCGCGCGGAAGACTACGGAAATAGAATCCTGACGCCGCCCCGCCTCCCACGTCACCCCTCACACCTAAGGCATCCTAACCCCTTGAGAGCAAACAGATTATGTTTGACAAACCAGAGCATGCGATGTAGAATCATCTTTTTTCACCACGTTAAACCTTATGACGATATCGGCGAACAAACATGTTCAACCTACGGTCTGGCAAGACGCCCTTGTGCTCTGTCTCGTGCTCGGGCTCTTCTTCGCCTTCATGCTCGGGAACCGCCCTCTGTCCGTGCCTGATGAAGGCCGCTATGTCGAAATCCCGCGCGAAATGGTCGCCACGGGCGATTATCTCACGCCTCGGCTGAACGGGGTCAAGTACTTCGAAAAGCCCGTGCTGTTTTACTGGCTCGAAGCCTTTTCGATCAAGCTCTTCGGCCTTCGGGAGTTCACGCTTCGTCTCTGGCCCGCGCTCTTCGCCCTTGCCGGCTGCCTCGGGGTCTACGCCGCGGGAAGACGATTGTACGGCCGCACCAGCGGACTGATCGCCGCCGCGGTTCTTGCCACGAGCGTTCTCTATTACGGTCTGAGCCGCGCCATCGTTCTCGACATGCCCGTGTCGGCGCTGCTTACCCTGTCGCTCCTGGCCTTCCTCGTCGGAGTCCACGAACCCGCGGGCTGGAAGAGGCGGGCGTATCTCTGGAGTTTTTACGTTTTTGCCGCGCTCGCGGTCCTTACCAAGGGCTTGATCGGGCTCGTGGTCCCCGCGCTGGTCATCGGCGGCTGGATACTGGTGCTCGGCGAATGGCGCGTTTTGAAGACGTTGTATCTCCCGTCGGGCATTTTCCTCTTCCTGCTCGTGGCCGCGCCCTGGCATATCCTCGTGGGCCGGGCAAACCCGGAATTTTTCAACTTCTATTTCATTCACGAGCACTTTTTGCGGTATCTCACGAAAATCCACAGCAGGTATCAGCCGCCCTGGTTCTTCGTCCCCGTCGTGCTCGTCGGAATGTTTCCCTGGACGGCGTTCCTGGTCCAGGCCCTGATGTTCAGCGCGCCCTCGACGTGGCGCGAGCGGCACGAACACCGGGACGCGCTCTACCTCATGCTCTGGGCCGGGCTCGTGTTCCTCTTCTTTTCGGCCTCGGACTCGAAACTGCCGCCTTATATCCTGCCGGTATTGCCCCCGCTTTCGCTCTTGATCGGGCGATACTTAGCCGCGGCCTGGGACAGCGGGGACCTTTCCGGCGTCCGCGCGGGCTTCGGAATCTACGCAGTTGCGGCGCTGGCGCTGGCAGCGGCCTTCCTCATCCTTCCCGTTGCCGCGCCCGGTCTCGAAATCCAAAGAATCGGGAAGTACACGCTCGCGCTTGCGGCGGTTCTGGCGCTCGGCGCGGTTTCGACCGTGCTTCTGACAAAATACCGTGGCTTGCGATGGGCGCTTCCCGCCCTGGCCGTCGGGGCCGTGCTTTTCCTCATAACGACGAATTCCGCTATTTCGCGCGCGGACACGCATAGCATCAAACCGCTGGCACTCCAGTTGAAAACACGATTGCACCCGCAGGACGGGGTAGCTGCATACCTCACCTACTACCAGGACCTTCCCGTTTACCTCGAACGCCGAATCACGATCGTCGGTTGGACGGGAGAGCTTGAGTTCGGGACCACGGTCGAGGACACCAGCGCCTGGATGATCATAAACTATCCCGCTTTTTGGAAGCAATGGGCCGGACGGTCCACGATGTACCTGCTGGCTCCGCGCAAGACTTATGATGCGCTTGTCGCCCTGGGACAGAAGCACCTCTACCTTATCGGGGAAACGGGCGAGGACGTCCTCGTTACGAACAAGGAGGACCAGCCGTGAACTATTTTCCGCTCATCATGCTCGGCGTTTTACTGAACGCCGCCGCTCAGCTCTTTTTGAAAGAAGGCATGCGCCGTATCGGACACTTTGAGTTTCTCTGGGCCAACATCGTTCCGATAGGGATACAGGTCGGCATGAACCTGTTCATACTCGCCGGACTTACCTGTTATGTGGTGAGCGTCGCGGTCTGGCTGCTGGTCCTGTCTCGCGTCGAGGTCAGCTTCGCCTACCCTCTGCTGAGCGTCGGCTATATCGTGAACGCCATTGGCGGATACTACCTGTTCCAGGAGAACCTCTCCGTGCCGCGCATCGCCGGAATAGTGATCATCTGCGCGGGCGTGTTTCTTGTGACGAGAAGCTGAGAAGCGCAGGGCTTTTTTCTCGCAAAGTTCGCAAAGGTTTAAAACAAAAGAACCGCTTCTTTTTTTGATCTTTATTGATTTAGATTTGCTTTCTTTGCGTGCTTTGCGAGAGACGCCTTTGACCTGTTTTTTATTTTTCACTTATTACTGAATAACGAGGAACAAAATGTCGAACGAAGAATTCCTCCCCTTTTCCCGCCCCACGATCAGTCAGCAGGCGATCGACGACGTGGTCGCGTGCCTCAAGTCCGGATGGATCACGACCGGGCCCCGGGTCAAGCAGTTCGAGGAGGACTTGAAGGCCTACTGCGGCGCGCCCCACGCGCTCGTGCTCTCGTCAGCCACGGCGGGCCTTCACCTGGTGCTCGCGGCGCTCGAACTCAAACCGGGTGACGAGGTGATCACCACCCCCATGACGTTTGCCGCAACGCTGAACACGATCGTGCTGACCGGCGGCAAACCCGTGTGCGTGGACGTGGAACCGGGGACGTACAACATGGACGTTGCGAAGATCGAAAAGGCCATAACAAAAAAAACCCGGGCCATCATGCCCGTGCATTTCGCCGGTCTTCCCGTGGACCTCGACCCGCTGTACGCTCTTGCGAAAAAGCACAACCTGCGGGTGATCGAGGACGCGGCCCACGCCATCGGCACGGAATACAAAGGGAAGCGCATCGGGAGCTTCGGCGACGTCCAGGTCTTCAGCTTCCACCCGAACAAGAACATGACGACCGGCGAAGGCGGCTGCATCGCGACCCGGGACGACAAGATGGCCGAGTCCGTGTCGCTGCTGCGGTTCCACGGCATGGACCGCGAGGCCTGGAACCGCTTCGGCAAAAAAGGCAGTCAGCACTACGAGATCATAGCCCCGGGGTACAAGTATAATATGATGGACATGCAGGCGGCGCTCGGTCTGCACCAGCTGAAACAGCTCGACGGGTTCATCAAGCGGCGCACCGAACTGGCTTTGCGTTACCAGAAGCTTCTCGCCGGCTGGCCCGAGGTCTCGCTGCCCCAGACGCCGGCCTATGCGCACCTCCATGCCTGGCACCTCTACACGCCGCTCGTCAATCCCGATGCCGCGAAGATGGACCGGGACGCCTTCATGCAGGGCATGAAGGAGCGCAACATCGGAACGGGCCTCCACTACCGTGCCGTGCATCTCTATCCCTACTACCGGGAACATTTCGGGTTCAAGCGCGGCGATTTCCCGAATGCCGAGACCATCTCGGACCGCATCGTGAGTCTGCCGCTCTTCCCCACGATGACCGACTCCGACCAGGACCGCGTGATCGCGGCCATGGCCGATCTGTTCGGGAGGAAATGAGCATGAGCAAACCCTACGTAAGCATCGTCATCCCGGTCTACAACGAGCAGGAAAACCTGCAGGCCCTTTTTACGCGCCTGACCGCGGTCATGGACAAGTTCGGCAAGCCTTATGAAATTTTATTCACGAACGACGGGAGCCGCGATCGTTCCGGCGCCATGCTCGAAGAGTTCCATAAGCAGCGTCCGGGAGAGGTCCGGTTCATCGATTTTAACGGCAATTTCGGCCAGCACATGGCGATCATGGCGGCCTTCGAACGGGTGCGTGGAGAGGTGGTCGTGACGCTCGATGCGGACCTGCAAAACCCGCCCGAGGAGATACCCAAGCTCCTCGCGGCAATCGAGGCGGGGCACGACGTGGTCGGCGGCTATCGCAAGAACCGCCATGACTCTTTCTTTAGAAAATATGCCTCCAGGATCATCAACGGCATCAGGGCCAAGATCACGAACATCCGCATGCGCGATCAGGGCTGCATGCTCCGGGCTTACCGCAAGAACATCGTCGAGAACATCGTCGCGAGCCAGGAGACTTCGACCTTTATCCCGGCGCTCGCGTACAGCTATGCGGCCAAACCGACGGAAGTGGAAGTCGAGCACGCGGCCCGGGCCGCGGGTGAGTCCAAGTACAAGCTCTACGACCTGATTCGGCTCAACTTCGACCTCATGACCGGTTTCTCCGTGGTGCCGCTCCAGGTATTCACGCTGTTCGGCATGATCGTATCGATATTCTCCACGCTCTTCGTTATCTTCCTGTTCATCAGGCGCCTGGTCGTCGGTCCCGAGGCGGAGGGCGTATTTACTCTGTTCGCGATCCTTTACTTCCTCGTCGGCGTGGGCATCATGGGGCTGGGGATCATCGGCGAATACATCGGCCGCATATACAAGGAAGTGCGGCGGCGTCCGCGCTTCGTCATCCGAAAAATTTATGAGAGGACCAATGAATAAACCCGCTATAGTAGTGTTTGCGTACCATGACGTTGGCTATGAATGTCTGGACGCCCTGATCCAGAACGACGAATATATCGTCGCCGTCATCACCCACGAAAACAACCCGAACGAAGAAATCTGGTTCCGGTCCGTGGCGGCTCTGGCTAAGAAGTACGACATCCCGGTCTACACGCCCGAGTCGGTGAATACGCCCGAGTGGATCGAACGGATACGCTCATGGGAACCCGACCTTATTCTGTCCTTCTATTACCGCAACATGATCAAGGAAGAGATCCTGAACATGCCGCGTCTGGGGGCCTTCAACATGCACGGTTCCCTTCTGCCGAAATACCGCGGCAGGGCGCCGATAAACTGGGCCGTGCTCAACGGAGAGAAAGAAACAGGCGTGACGCTCCATCACATGGTCAAAAAAGCCGACGCCGGAGACATCGTGGACCAGGAGAAAGTCCCTATCGGCCCCGAGGATACAGCGAAGGACGTGTTCAGTAAGTGCGTCCCTGCCGCGCGTCTCGTTCTTACCCGCCAGCTCGAAGTCCTGAGCGAAGGCACTGCCCCGCGCAGGAAACAGGACGAATCACAGGCTACTTATTTCGGTGGGCGCAAACCCGAGGACGGCCGAATCAACTGGACAGAGAGCGCGGAATCAATATATAATCTCATCCGCGCCGTGACCCAGCCCTATCCCGGAGCGTTCACCACGGTCGGCGGGAAAAAGCTTTTTATCTGGTGGGCAAAGCCCGTTGCCGGACAGGAAGGCAAGCCGGGCCAGATCGTCTCGATCGACCCGCTGATCGTCGTGACGGGTTCGGACAGCCTAGAGCTCGTGAACTACGAATGGGAAGATGAAGAAGAGCACGACCTGAGCATGGGCCAGGTGCTGAAAAGCTGACAATAAGAATTAAATTTCACTTTAGAGAGACTTGGAGAATTTCATGAGCATGAAGGTTTTGATCCTCGGCGTAAACGGCTTTATCGGCAACAGCTTGACCGAATACATCCTCAAACACAAGGAATGGGAAGTCTACGGCATGGACATGGCCGCTGACAAGCTCGACCAGTGTCTGGGGCATGAACGCTTTCATTTTGTCGAGGGCGACATCACCATCAACCGCGAATGGATCGAGTATCACGTCAAGAAATGCGACGTGGTCCTTCCCCTGGTGGCCATCGCAACGCCGGCGACCTATGTCCTGGACCCCTTGCGCGTGTTCGAGCTCGACTTCGAGGCAAACCTGCCGATCGTCCGCGCCTGCGTGCGGCACAAGAAGCGCGTTGTCTTTCCGTCGACGTCCGAGGTCTACGGCATGTCGCGCGACGCCGAG
>JBGPHF010000070.1:0-7246 GCA_041484215.1 Nitrospirota bacterium | reverse complement strand
GCTGCGCCGCAAGCGTCCTGTCCGACGAGTGCGTGGCCTTTCCTCTCGACCGCCGAGGAAAGACGGATGCCCTCCGACGTCGAGAGCACATTGATGATACGGGAGCCCATCCTGCCTGCGGCCCCGGTTACCACTGCTTTGATCATGACAAACTCCTCTATAGCCCCGGATTCACACGGATAAATTATGATGATTATTTTTCAGGTTTTTAATCCGTGTCTATCCGTGGCAAAATATATTTGTTAGGTCTGTTAGGATTATATTAATCCGTAGTCCTTCAACGCCTTCTTGAGCGTATCCTTGTTCGCCTCCGCCATGGGGCAGAGCGGAAGGCGGAACTCCTCGTTGATTTTTCCCATCAGGGCCAGCGACGTCTTGGCCGGGATCGGATTCGTCTCCAGGAACATAGCGCTGTGCAGGGGCTCAAGCTTGAAGTGGAACTTGCGGGCCTCGTCCAGCTTGCCGGCAAAAAAGTTGTCGAACATGGCCGCGCAATCCGCGGGCGCCACATTGGCCGTCACCGAGATGGCGCCCACCCCGCCGATGGCCAGCATCGGAAGGGTCGTGAAATCATCGCCCGAGATCACGTCGAAGTCCCTGCCGCAGAGGCGGAGGACCTCGCTTATCTGCTTCAGGTCTCCGGTGGCCTCCTTGATGCCCACGATATTATTGATCTCCCGCAGACGCGCCACCGTAGCGGGCAGCATGTTCACGCTCGTCCTGCCCGGCACGTTGTAAAGGATGATCGGGATGTCCACTGCCTCGGCCGCGGCCTTGAAATGCCGGTACAGCCCCTCCTGCGTGGGCTTGTTATAATAGGGGGTGATCAGCAGCACGCCGTTCGCTCCCGCCTTTTTGGCGTATTTCGAGAGCTCCAGCGTCTCGGCGGTCGAGTTAGAGCCCGCGCCCGCGATCACCGGAACGCGCTTATTCACCGTTTTCACGGTGAACTCCACCACCTGGTGGTGCTCCTCGTGCGACAGCGTCGCGGACTCGCCCGTTGTTCCGCAGGGCACGAGCACGTCCGTTCCGTTCTTGATCTGAAACTCGATAAGGTCGCCGAGCGCCTTTTCGTCCACCTTGCCGTTTTTAAACGGCGTCACTATCGCCACCATCGAACCCTTGAACATAAAAGCCTCCTTGAACGCAGTCACGCTGCTCGCGATACTTCAGTACTACAGAAAAAGGTTTCCCTCGCAAATAACTTCCGCCTTGCCTTCCAGGCGTATGTTGCTGAACCCTTCAGCGCCTCGCTCGAAGGACACGGTCAGTTTTTCCCCGCTCCGCGTCGTCACGATAACAGGAGACGCGGCGAGCCCAAGCGAACCCGCGACAAGCGCGCCGGCAACCGAACCCGTGCCGCACGCCAGGGTCTCACCCTCCACCCCGCGCTCATAGGTCCTGATCCGGAGCTTGTGCGGACCCTGCACCTCGACGAAGTTTACATTCGTGCCGGCGGGCTGGAAGAGCTCGTGATACCGGGTTCTTCTGCCGATTCCCTCGACATCTTCCGCATCGAGGACCGTGGAAAAGTACACCAGGTGGGGGACGCCGGTATTGATGAAATGACCGGTCCGGGTCGTCCCTCCCAGGGGCACGTTGATATTCGCGCGCAGGCCGGACGCGTCCGTAAGCTGCACCCGGACCACGTCCTTTTTGACCTCGGCGTGGATGATGCCCGCGCGTGTTTCGAACGCCATTTCTCTTTTGGCGATTTTCTTGAGATAGGCGAACCGCGCAACGCACCGCGAGCCGTTGCCGCACATCTCGGCTTCGCTCCCGTCGGCGTTCAGGAAGCGCCATTTGAAATCCGCCTTCTTCGAGGGAACGACGACGATCAGGCCGTCCGCGCCGACCGAATAGTGCCGATTGCAAATATTTTTCGCCAGGAGCTTAAGGCTCATCCCCTTAAGCACGTTGCGCCGGTCGTCGATGAGGATGAAGTCGTTGCCGCTTCCCTGCATCTTATAAAAAGGGACCTTCTTCATATTGTAAAAAAACTCCGCACTGCCCTTACCCTTCCAGCCACCGGGGCACCTTCTCGCCCCTGATGAGGTCGTTGTAAGTCTCGCGTTCGCGCACGATGAAGTACTCGCTTCCCTTCACCATGACTTCGGCGATCCGGGGCCGGGAATTGTAATTCGACGACATGGAGAACCCGTAGGCCCCGGCGCCCATCACCGCAAGCAGCTCTCCCTGCTTGAGTTCGGGCAATTCGCGGTCCTTCCCGAGAAAATCGCCCGACTCGCAGATCGGCCCCACCACGTCGACAACAGATTTCGCGGGGGCCGTTGTCGGTTCGATCACCGGCTTGATATCGTGATAGGCCTCGTAGAGACTCGGACGGATGAGGTCGTTCATGCCGGCGTCCACGATAAGGAAGCGCTTGGCGCCGCTGTCTTTATGATAGAGCGCGCTCGTCACGAGGATGCCCGCGTTGCCGACGATGGCCCTCCCGGGCTCCAGCACGATCGTGCATCCGCTGTCCTTGAGCATCTGCTGGATCGCCGCTGCAACGTCCTTCGGAAGCGGCGGCGTCTCGTCCTTGTAGGTGATCCCGATGCCGCCGCCGATATTGAGATACGTTATCCGCACTCCCGCGGACCGGAGCTCTTTCACGAAAGCCACGAGCTTCTCCAGGGCGTCGACAAAGGGCTGGACCTCGGTGATCTGCGAGCCGATGTGCTGATGGATGCCCACCACCTCCACGTTCGGAAGTTCCCGGGCCGCCTGATAGTACTCCAACGCCTGCTCGATGGGAATGCCGAACTTGTTTTCCTTGAGGCCCGTGGATATATAGGCGTGCGTCTTGGGGTCGATGTCCGGGTTCACCCGGAGGGCGATGCGCGCCACGGCGTGCATTTCCTTCGCCGCGCGGCTGATGGCATGCAGCTCTTCGCCCGATTCCACGTTGAACATGAGGATGCCGATCTTGAGGGCGTACTCGATCTCGTCCCGGCGCTTGCCCACGCCGGCATACACGATCTTCCGGGGATTGATGCCCGCGCGGAGCGCGCGAAAGAGCTCGCCTCCGGACACAATGTCCGCCCCCGCCCCTTCCCTGCCCAGAAGCCGGAGCACGGCGCTCGTCGAGTTGGACTTGAGCGCGAAGCAAATAAGGTGCGGCACTCCCGAAAAGGCAGAAGCGAACGCCCTGACGTGACTCGCGAGCGTGTTGCTGCTGTAGAGGTAAAAGGGCGTGCCTACCCGCTGCGCCACGCTCCTGACCGGGACCCCTTCGCAGTACAGTTCCCCGTTTTTATAGAGGAAGTCATGCATGACCGTTCGTCACCGGGCTTTCTCCGCCGTTGCTTTTTGTTCCTTCGACATCTTGCTTTCGTTCCCCGACTGGTCCACGGCGGTGACGGCGTAATAATAGGGAACGCCGGGTTTCATCGTTTCATCGGAAAAGGTCGTGCGATTGACCGGCTTGTCCGTGAGCCGCTCGAAGTCTTTCCCGCTCTTCGCCGAGCGGTACACGTGATAGCCCGCCACGTCGCGTTCCTTGTTTTCGTTCCAGGTAAGAAATATTCTTCCCACCCCCGGCACGACCGTGAGCCCCATGGGCGCTTCCGGCGGCGTCCGTTTCCGGGACACGGCCGAAGCCTCGGGCGAGTCAAGGCTTTCCGTCCACGGCAAGGCCGGGCTGTCCACGGCGCGTACCATGTAATAGTACGTCACGTTATTCGCGGTGGACGTGTCTTTGTAGCCGTTCTTGCGGACAGGCTCCTTGTTGAGGGGAAGGTCGTCGTATCTTCCCGGCTCCGTTCCGCGGTAGACGTTGTAGCCGACGAAGCCCCCGTAGGTGCTGCCGTCCGTGCGGGAGGTTACCGATCCCCAGGTGAGCTGAATGGAGCCGTCCCCGCCTTCGGTGGTGAGCGTTTTCGACGAAGCAAGCGAGAGCAGCGGCGCCGCCCGTACTTCTTCCGACACCGCGCTTATCCCCCCCCGCACGCTCACAGCCCGCACGCGATACGAGTACACGAGGCCGTAACGCAGCCCATGGTCGGTCCAAAAAACTCTTCCGTTCTTCAGTTCCGCCGGCGCGGGCCTCTCCAGGTCGATTTCCGCCGCCGTCTTGTAGCGGGGCCGCTTCTTCTCCCGGTCGACCTCGGCCCGGAGCACGAGGAACCCCTTGAGCTCGGTCGGGCTCATGTCCTTGCCCTCGACGTTCTTCGTCGGAACGGCCCAGGAAAGGAACGCGTCCGAACCGCGAGTGACCGCCTTGACCTCGTGGACCGCCTCGGGACGCGGGCTCGCCGGCGTCACGGGAGGCGTCTTTCTGCCGCAGGCAGCGAGCGCGACCAAAAGCGCCGTCCAGCGCGCGGCGCGCAGCAGCCGCGCGGTCATCGTTTTTTCTTAAGCGCTTCCAGGCGCTTCCTCAGGTTCGCCGGGGCCGTGCCGCCGTAGGACGTTCTCCTGCCGACGGAAGCCTCAACCGAGAGCGCATCGTACACATCACCGCCGATCAGCGGCGATAACGTTTTGTATTCCGCGGGAGGCAGGTCGATAAGCCCGCACTGCAGCTCCGCGGCCCGCAGCACCGCCCTGCCCACGACCTCGTGGGCCTGCCGAAACGGCATGCCCTTCCTCACCAGGTAATCCGCGAGGTCCGTGGCCGTGATAAACCCGTCCTCCGCGGCCCTGCGCATCGTTTCCTTGTGGACGGTCACGTCTTTCAGCATTTCGGCGAACACGGAAAGCGAAAGCGAGATGGTGTCCGCCGCGTCGAAGAGCGGCTCCTTGTCTTCCTGCATGTCGCGGTTATACGCGAGCGGGAGCCCCTTCATGAGCGTGAGGAGCGCCATGAGACTGCCGTATACCCTGCCGGTCTTGCCGCGCGTCAGCTCCGCCACATCGGGATTCTTCTTCTGGGGCATGATCGAGGACCCTGTGGTAAAAGCATCGGAGATCGTGATAAAGCCGAACTCAGACGACGACCAGATAACGAGTTCCTCGGAAAGACGCGAGAGGTGCATGATCACCTGGGCACAGGCAGAAACAAACTCTATCGCAAAGTCCCGGTCCGAGACGGCATCCATGCTGTTTTCGCATATGCCGGTGAATGCGAGCTGCCTGGCCACGAACTTCCGGTCGATGGGAAGCACCGTTCCGGCAAGAGCGCCGGCGCCGAGCGGCAGAACGTTCACCCTGCGGAAACAGTCCTCGAGCCTCCCGCGGTCGCGCTCGAACATCTCGTAATACGCGAGCAGGTGATGGCCGAGGAGGACGGGCTGCGCCCGCTGCAGGTGCGTGTACCCGGGAAGCACCACGTCACGGTGCTTGTCGGCGAGGTCGACAATGACCTTCTGGAGCGCTCCCAAGAGGTCGTGGATGTCCGATATCTCGTCGCGCAGGTACATCCGTATGTCGAGCGCGACCTGGTCGTTCCGGCTCCGCGCGGTGTGCAGCTTGCCGCCCACCGGCCCGATCTTTTCGATCAGCCGGCTCTCGATATTCATGTGAATATCCTCGAGCTCGATGCTGAACTTGAACGTGCCGTTTACGAGCTCCTTGAGGATCTCTTCCAGCCCGCGGGTGATCCGGTCGGCTTCTTTTTTCGCGATGATCCCCTGCTTGGCGAGCATGGTCGCGTGCACGATGCTCCCGGCGATGTCGTAGGGATAGAGGCGCCAGTCGTAAGGGATCGAGGCGGTGAACTCCTCCACGAGCGCGCTCGTCGCCTCGGTGAATCGTCCCGCCCAGGGCTTGGCTTTGCCCGCGGTCTTTTTCGCTGCTGTCTTTTTTACGGACTTCGCTTTTTTAGTTGCCATGGCGGATAAAAAACCCTTGGACACTGATTTTCACTGATAAAGCTATGATAAACATCAACGGACACTCATCATATTTTTTCAGTGTCCCTCAGTGTCAAATTTTTTTCTCGAGGATCTAATTTTTTGCCTGGGAAGCCTTGTTCCCGATCCTGAGCCGGAGCGCGTTCAACCGGATGAATCCTTCGGCGTCCTTCTGGTTGTAGACACGGTCCGCCTCGAAAGTCGCCAGCTCGGGATTATAGAGCGATACGGAAGACTTGCGCCCCACGGCATCGCAGTTCCCCTTGTAAAGCTTCAGCCGCGCCGTCCCGGTCACGTTCTTTTGCGACTCGTCGATGGCCGCCTGGAGCATGGCGCGCTCGGGCGCGAACCAGTACCCGTAATACACCAGCTCGGCGTAACGGGAAATCAAGCTGTCCCTGAGGTGCATGACCTCGCGGTCCATGGTGATGGATTCAACGGCCCGGTGCGCGGCGTGCAGCAACGCGCCTCCCGGCGTCTCGTAGACCCCGCGGGACTTCATGCCCACGTAACGATTTTCCACGAGATCGACGCGTCCCACGCCGTGCGCGCCGGCAACGCGGTTCGCCTCGGCCAGGAGCGCCGCCGGGGAGAGCTTTTTCCCGTTGAGGGAAATGGGGTTGCCGGCCTCGTAGGCAACCTCGACGTACTCGGACTTGTCCGGCGCCCGCTCAACCGGCACGGCCATGGTGTACATGTCCTCGGTCGATTCTTTCCAGGGATCCTCGAGGATGCCGCCCTCGTAGCTGATGTGGAGCAGGTTCCGGTCCGTGGAATAGGGCTTGGCCTTGGTCGCCGTCACCGGTATCTTGTGCTTCTCGGCGTAGGCGATCAAATCCTCCCGGCCTTTCATCGTCCACTCGCGCCAGGGGGCGATGATCTTGACGTCGGATTTAAGCGCGAAGTACGTGAGCTCGAACCGCACTTGATCGTTTCCCTTGCCCGTCGCGCCGTGGCACACGGCGTCCGCGCCTTCCTTGTCCGCGATCTCGATCTGGCGCTTGGCGATGAGCGGCCTCGCGATCGAGGTGCCCAGCAGGTAGCGGCCTTCGTACACCGCGTTCGCCCGCAGCATCGGGAACACAAAATCCCGGACGAATTCCTCGCGCAGGTCGTCGATGTAGATTTTGCTCGCGCCGGTCTTGATCGCTTTCTCGCGCAGCGGTTCGAGTTCCTCGCCCTGGCCGATGTCGGCCGTAAAGGCGATCACCTCGGCTCCGTACGTCTCCCTGAGCCAGGTGATGATGACTGATGTGTCGAGTCCGCCGGAATAGGCGACGACGATTTTTTTGATGTCGTGCTTCAAATCAATTCTCCAGAAAAAACTTTGGCCGCGGATTTTCGCGGATGCGCGCGGATTGATAGGATAAAAAGTTTAATCCGCTTTTTCAGCGTTCGTCTGCGTCCTGATTATTACTTTCCCTCGCTGATCTTTACCTTCATCTCGATGC